>NZ_JACASJ010000350.1:0-264 GCF_013391025.1 Enterobacter sp. SECR19-1250
GCTGGTTGATATTGGCTTTCAGCTTGTTCTGTTGTGAAACAGGTAGAGCGTCAGCACCTTCAATCTGGTTAAACACCAGGCCAACCTCAAGAGGCCAAACGCGCGATTCGTTTAACGCCTTGTCCTTTGATTCCTGCGTCTCACGTACATGAGCGCGGATCCCCCGAATATTTGACCATTTGGCTTTATCCAGGCTTTCCATGGTCGCGATGAATTCACTGTGGTTGATGCCGTATTCTTTCGCAGATTCAACGGCAACCGTGC
>NZ_JACASJ010000351.1:0-262 GCF_013391025.1 Enterobacter sp. SECR19-1250
TCGGGAACATGCGAATGTCATTAAACAGATTATTGGTAAGGTCATTGTTGCCCCATATCGCGTGTCGCTGCTGGCGTATCTTCATGCGCATCCTGTCCAGTCTGTCACCGCTCTGGCTTTTATAGTGGAGTTTCCAGCACGCCCGGCAGCCAATATCTTTCTTGCCGATATACAGCTTTGCAGCCCGTTTCATACAGTGGGGACAAACGTACCATTCCCGGACGCCATACCCGGCCTTCGTGGTTGTGGTGCGAATAGCCCG
>NZ_JACASJ010000352.1:0-262 GCF_013391025.1 Enterobacter sp. SECR19-1250
TCGGGAACATGCGAATGTCATTAAACAGATTATTGGTAAGGTCATTGTTGCCCCAAATCGCGTATCGCTGCTGGCGTATCTTCATGCGCATCCTGTCCAGTCTGTCGGCACTCTGGCTTTTATAGCGAAGTTTCCAGCACGCCCGGCAGCCAATGTCTTTCTTGCCGATATACAGCTTTGCAGCCCGCTTCATACAGTGGGGGCAAGCGTACCATTCCCGGACGCCATACCCGGCCTTCGTGGTTGTGGTGCGAATAGCCCG
>NZ_JACASJ010000353.1:0-261 GCF_013391025.1 Enterobacter sp. SECR19-1250
CGCGTTGCTGCTCTTTGTTCTTGGTCGAGCTGGGTGCCTCAATGATGGTGGCATCGACCAAGGTGCCTTGAGTCATCATGACGCCTGCTTCGGCCAGCCAGCGATTGATGGTCTTGAACAATTGGCGGGCCAGTTGATGCTGCTCCAGCAGGTGGCGGAAATTCATGATGGTGGTGCGGTCAGGCAAGGCGCTATCCAGGGATAACCGGGCAAACAGACGCATGGAGGCGATTTCGTACAGAGCATCTTCCATCGCGCCAT
>NZ_JACASJ010000354.1:0-260 GCF_013391025.1 Enterobacter sp. SECR19-1250
CTCGGTAGACTCTATGAGGTAGTTTATTCCTAAATTAGCTGCGGAATGTCGGTTTAAAGTGCCTTTACGTTTTATCCCCTGACGACAAGTGGGTGGGTTACCATACTCAACACCGGGGTAAAGCAACTGGGCGGGTGCCTGTTCGACGTCCGGCAAATAAATCCCGGTAATAACAGGACGTTCGCCTTTATCAACACGAACGCTCAAATCCAGTTCATAACGCGGTATACGCTTTGGAAGTTCAGCAAGCTGATATAAAT
>NZ_JACASJ010000355.1:0-254 GCF_013391025.1 Enterobacter sp. SECR19-1250
TCGTCAAAATCGGTGTTGCAAAAACGGGAGTGACCATAGATTCCGTTTTCTGAGGCGATCCCTAGGAGCTCGGATCTCAGGACGAAGGTCTCCGCGAATGTCCGGTCGATCCGCGCGACGTCCCAGGCGGGCGTTCCCTTGGCGGACATCCACGCCGCAGCGTCGTGCATCAGCCGCACAACCTCGTCGATATCACCCGAGCAGGCGACCCGAACGTTCGGAGGCTCCTCGCTGTCCATTCGCTCCCCTGGCGC
>NZ_JACASJ010000356.1:0-252 GCF_013391025.1 Enterobacter sp. SECR19-1250
CGCCAGAGACCGAGGGTTAGATCATGCCTAGCATTCACCTTCCGGCCGCCCGCTAGCGGACCCTGGTCAGGTTCCGCGAAGGTGGGCGCAGACATGCTGGGCTCGTCAGGATCAAACTGCACTATGAGGCGGCGGTTCATACCGCGCCAGGGGAGCGAATGGACAGCGAGGAGCCTCCGAACGTTCGGGTCGCCTGCTGGCACTGTTGCAAAGTTAGCGATGAGGCAGCCTTTTGTCTTATTCAAAGGCCTT
>NZ_JACASJ010000357.1:0-252 GCF_013391025.1 Enterobacter sp. SECR19-1250
TGTCGCCCACGTTATCATTGATAACGATATTTTCTGCCGGAGACGGTGCCGCAGTGTCAATCACGATCGGGAAGGTACCGCTGATGCGCGCGTTGCCCGCTGCGTCAGTCGCAGTGACGGTGAAGGTGTGCTGACCATCCGCCAGCGCGGTATCCGGGGTGAATGACCACTTACCGCTGCTGTCCGCCTTGACGGTGCCAATCACTTTCCCGTTGTCGAGGATAGACACAACGTCGCCCGGTGCAGCGCTGC
>NZ_JACASJ010000358.1:0-250 GCF_013391025.1 Enterobacter sp. SECR19-1250
GCTCGACCTGCGCGGCACCAGCATCACCGCGCTGCCGGACAATCTGACCGTGGGCGGCTCGCTCGACCTGGAAGGCACCAGCATCACCGCGCTGCCGGACAATCTGACCGTGGGCGGCTCGCTCGACCTGCGCGGCACCAGCATCACCGCGCTGCCGGACAATCTGACCGTGGGCGGCTCGCTCGACCTGGAAGGCACCAGCATCACCGCGCTGCCGGACAATCTGACCGTGGGCGGCTCGCTCGACCTG
>NZ_JACASJ010000359.1:0-249 GCF_013391025.1 Enterobacter sp. SECR19-1250
ATGCGTGATCTGATCCTTCAACTCAGCAAAAGTTCGATTTATTCAACAAAGTCAATGTAAATTGCACGAAAAAGAATTACATCTTTGCATTTTGATTCAGATGGATAAGATGTGCGGCGGGTGCTTAAGACTTTCTGTCTTGAGCATTGTTGAGGGACAGAAAGTGGAAAGCCCCGGGGAAAGTTTCATTCACCTGTGTACTGCACCCATTTTGTTGGACGATGAAATGGAATAGTCCCTGATATGTCA
>NZ_JACASJ010000036.1:0-42644 GCF_013391025.1 Enterobacter sp. SECR19-1250
AATGAAAGCCTGTCCTCAGCATAGTACCGGGAAGGAGGGAGTGACCATCTCATTAGATATGCGATCGCTGCGTGAGGTGGCGATTGATGCACCGCGTGGCATGATCATGGACCGTGAAGGTCGTCCGCTGGCGGTGAGTGTGCCCGTCAGGGCCGTGTGGGCCGACCCCAAAACGGTGCTGGCAAAAGGTGGGGTTGGGTTTGATGACCGCTGGCAGGCGCTGGCCAGTGCGCTGCATCTCTCCCTTAGCACGCTGGCATCGCGCATTAACAGTAATCCACAGGGGCGCTTCATTTACCTTGCCCGTCAGGTGGATCCTGCTCAGGCGCAGTGGATCGATAAACTCAATTTGCCGGGCATCAACCTGCGCGATGAGTCCCGGCGTTTTTATCCGGCAGGTCATGTGGCCGCAAACCTTATTGGTTTTACCAATATTGATGGTCAGGGGATTGAAGGCGTAGAGAAGAGCTTCAACGCGCAGCTGATGGGGAAGGCCGGGGTCCGGCAGGTGAGGGAGGACCGCTATGGACGCGTGGTGGAAAACCTGACCGAAGTGGCGCCCGTTCCTGCGCATAATATCCAGTTGAGCATTGACGAGCGTCTGCAAACCATCACCGAGGACGCGCTTGATAATGCGGTGGCCTGGAATAAAGCCGAGTCGGGTGCATCGGTCCTGATCAATATCCCCACAGGGGAAATACTCGCCATGGCGAGCTATCCCGATTTCAACCCGAACAACCGTGAAGGTGCAACGTTAAACGATTTTCGTAATCGTGCCATTAGCGATACCTTCGAACCCGGCTCCACCGTTAAGCCGCTGGTTCTGATGACGGCATTGCAGCAGGGGCTGGTGCAACCGGACAGCGTCATTGATACCCATCCGTATACTCTTGACGGTCACCGTATCCGTGATGTGGGTTACTATCCGGAACTGACGATGACCGGGATCCTGCAAAAATCGAGCGACACCGGTGTTTCCCGTCTCTCTCTGGCGATGCCCATCCAGCATCTTATCGATACCTACCGGAACTTTGGCTTTGGCACCAATACCGGGCTGGGTTTAACGGGCGAAAGCTCAGGGTTACTGCCGCAGCGTAAATTCTGGAGTCAACTCGACAGGGCAACCTTTGCCTTCGGCTACGGCCTGATGGTGACGCCCCTTCAACTGGCCCATGTCTACGCCACCATTGGCGGGTATGGGCTTGAGCGCCCGCTCTCGATCACCCGTATCGACCCGCCGGTGATAGGCCACAGAGTCATGCCAGAAAAGATTGCCCATGAAGTGGAACACATGATGGAAAGCGTGGCGCTTCCGGGCGGTGGAGGAGTGAAGGCCGCCGTACGGGATTACCGGGTGGCGGTCAAAACCGGTACGGCGAAAAAGATTGATGACAGTGGCAAGTACGTCGATAAGTATGTCGCCTATACCGCAGGCGTTGCGCCTGCCAGCGACCCGCGTTTTGCGCTGGTGGTGGTCATAAACGATCCGCAGAACGGTGCCTATTATGGTGGTGCCGTTTCAGCGCCCGTTTTCAGTGAGATCATGGGGAATGTGCTGCGCCTGGAGAACGTGAAACCGGATGGCCTGCCGGCTGATTCCGGCCACCTTATCGTCATGCGTTAACCCTGGCGTTTTATAACGGGGCGAATAGCGGTACACTTCGCCCTTTGATTTATGCCCCGGAGTTGTCATGCCCTTCAGTTGCCCCCTTTGTCACGCGCGCCTGACGCGTTCTGAGAAAAGTTATGCGTGTCCGCAGGGACATCAGTTTGATATGGCGAAAGAGGGGTATGTGAATCTTCTGCCGGTGCAGCATAAACGCTCCCGCGATCCGGGCGACAGCGCAGAGATGATGCAGGCGCGACGTGCCTTTCTGGATGCCGGACATTACAAACCGCTAAGGGAGAGTGTCGCGCAGTTGCTGGACCACACGCTGACGCAGAGTGCCTCCGCTCTGCTGGATATCGGCTGTGGTGAAGGGTATTACACCGCAAGGTTTGCCGAAATTGCCGCCGGGAAGGGCGCGCAGACGACGGGTCTGGACGTGTCGAAAGCGGCGATTCGCGCAGCGGCAAAACGCTACGCGGGGGTGATGTTCTGCGTGGCCTCAAGCCACCGGCTGCCGTTTGAAGATGCCAGCATGGATGCCGTTGTGCGTATTTATGCTCCCTGTAAGGCAGAAGAGCTGGCCCGGGTGGTAAAACCCGGCGGGTGGGTGATAACCGTCACGCCTGGACCACGTCATTTGATGGAGCTTAAAGGGCTGATTTATGACGAGGTTCGCCTGCATGCTCCCCATTCAGAACAACTGGCTGGTTTTGTGCTCAGGCAGGAAGAAACCGTAGCGTATGAGATGGATCTGAAAGGGGATGAAGCCGTGGCGTTACTGCAAATGACGCCGTTTGCCTGGCGGGCAAAACCGGCTGTCCGGGAGACGCTGGCTGCACAGGCCACGTTTCGCTGCCAGACGGATTTCAGCATCCACTGCTGGCAGCGCGAAGGTTAACCCGCGAAGTGTGCCCAGAGTATCTGGGCACCAATACCGATTAACACGATCCCGCCCAGGATCTCGGCTCGCTTACCCAGCAGCGGGCCGATAAAACGGCCAACCATCATGCCCAGGGTGGACATAATCAGTGTGGCGCAACCAATGGCCAGCGCGGTGGCAATGATATTCACCTGCAGGAAGGCCAGACCAACACCGACGGCCATCGCGTCAAGGCTGGTGGCAATGGCGGTGGTGACCAGCAGCCAGAAACCGTGGCGGTGCTGAGGCTCTTCATCTTCATCGCTGTTGCCACGGAATCCTTCAATCACCATTCGTCCGCCGAGAAACACCAGCAGCACAAACGCAATCCAGTGGTTCCACTCCAGTACAAACTGGCTGGCCAGCATACCCAGGCCCCAGCCGATAAGCGGCGTCAGGGTTTCAATAGCACCGAAAATCAGACCTGTGCGCAGCGCTTCAGAAAATTTTGGTTTATGGAGTGTGGCACCTTTTCCGATGGAAGCAGCAAAAGCATCCATGGACATGCCGAAAGCGAGAAGAATGGTGGCGGAGATGTTCATACAAGCGTCCAGACCGGGAGATATCCATATGACACATCACTGCCCCCAGTAAACAGCAGTTGATGTATCTATGGTCTCGCCTGACCGTCGCACAATGATGTGCAGAAAACGATCCGTACGCGCCACGTTTTTCAACGAGTATGTTGACACGTACATTTCCTGAGTACAGGAAATTAGCTACTCCCCAACGACGGGCGCAACCTTAACATATTTTGAGAATATAAAACAACAACAGTGGGGTATTATTTTATTATCTTGTTGATAACGATTTTCATTTAGATTTATTCGTAAAAATAGCGTTAAAAAATAGGAAGGATAAAAACAATGGAATATAGCTATGGCTATATTTCGTGAGCAACGTTAACACGGAATATAGCCGATGCTATAAATATAACTCATTGAGTTTTAATGAGTAATTTGTATATCTTTTCCAGGTCATCTATATTTTTGACCCGAATGAGCAAGCGGCGCTGTTCTAATTGCATTACCAGCACCCCGTCTTCAGATAAATTCATCTCTTTAATGCGGTTATATTCTATCCAGACATTGGCAAAGAAGAATCCGTGTTTTTTAAAAATGAGTTTTGGCGAACGGATCCAGAACAGGTAAATCGCCATTAATGCCAGCGCACATAATAACCATGTGGTTAATATTGCACCATGGCTGGTCACGTTATTGTAAATCAGGATGACCACCAGACCGGCGAAGATAAACGCATCAATGCGTCCACGGCGTAAGAGGGGAAGGGTCAGCAGCGTCTCGCCGTGGCGGCGAGGCATAATGAACTCGTCATAGATCGCGTAAGCCAGAAGGGCAACAATAAACAAAACCAGTACGGTGTCCGTGACAGTCATTCATCCTCCAGATAAAAAAACCGGGGGCAAGCCCCCGGCGTATAACATAAAGCTTTACAGGCCCAACAGACCAACAGCGTAGCCCGCGATACCGATGACGAAGAAGCCAACGATGATCCACAGCGGGTTCACTTTCTTACGCAGCAGCCACATACAGGCGAAGGTCAACAGCAGCGGCACCAGGCCAGGCATCAACTGGTCAAGGATGGTCTGCACGGTGGTCACACGGGTTTGCCCATCCTGTCCGGTGATGGTTGAAACCACCAGCGGGATGTTCACGTGCGTCCACTTGTTAACCAGCGCCCCCATCACAAACAGGCCGAGGATTGACGCCCCCTCTGTCAGTTTTTGCAGGAAGCCGCCGCCCATATCTTTAACGATATCCACCCCTTTACGGTAACCGTACGCCACGCCGTAGTAACGGGTCAGCAGACGCACCGCATTGAACAGGATGAAAAACAGCAGTGGACCGAGAAGGCTACCGCTCATCGCGATACCCGCGCCCAGCGCTGCAAAGACCGGACGAACGGTACCCCAGAAGATCGGGTCACCTACGCCTGCCAGCGGACCCATCAGACCGACTTTAATACCGTTGATGGCACCATCGTCGATCTCTGCGCCGTTTGCACGCTGCTCTTCCATCGCCAGGGTAACGCCCAGTACCGGTGCCGCTACGTAAGGATGGGTGTTAAAGAATTCCAGGTGACGCTTAATCGCCTGGCGACGTGCTTCGTTGTTCTCCGGGTAGAGGCGTTTGATCGCCGGTACCATGGAGAAGCAGAAGCCCAGGGCCTGCATACGTTCGAAGTTCCATGAACCCTGAAACAGGTTAGAACGGATGAACACGCCACGAATATCACCCGGAGTGAGTTTCTTCTCAGGGGTAGTTTTAGTCATATCAACCATTTCGCTCACCTGTTAGTCCAGTTCGTTATCGAGATCGTTATTACCAGCAGCCTGCGCTGGGGCGCCCGCAACGCGGTTATATTTCGGGCTGAGCTGGATGTAGAGAATTGCCATTACCGCACCAATCACACCCAGAGCAACCAGGTTGAAGTTGGTGAACGCCGCGGTTACGAAGCCCAGGTAGAAGAATGGCATCAGGTAGCCTGCGCGCATCATGTTGATGACCATCGCATAACCAACCACCACGATCATACCACCGGCGATGTTCAGACCGCTGGTGACCACTTCAGGGATGGCGTTGAGCATGCCCTGAACTTCGCTGGTCCCTACGGAGATAGCGACGATAACGGCCGGAATAGCGATACGCATCGCCTGCAGGAACAGGGACGAGACGTGGATCCAGGAGAGCGCCGTGAGGTTGCCGTTTTCGGCCGCCTTATCCGCTGCGTGCTGGAAAGCCACGGTGATAGTACGAACGATAATGGTCAGTACCTGGCCTGCGGCGGCCAGCGGAATAGCCAGAGCGATACCGGCACCGATACTTTGATGACCGGCAATAACCAGCACGGTTGAAATAATGGACGCCAGCGCGGCATCGGGCGCAACCGCCGCACCGATGTTCATCCAGCCAAGGGCGATCATTTCCAGGGTACCACCGATGATGATACCGGTTTTCATATCACCGAGAACGGCGCCAATCAACGTACAGGCCACCAGAGGGCGGTGGAACTGAAATTCATCAAGTACGGATTCCATACCCGCAATACACGCGACGATGAACACCAGCACAATCTGAAGAGTGGTAATCTCCATTGTACTTCTCCTATTGCATAATCTTTATGTGAAAAACCGGCGCGGGCTTATTTCCCAACTTTGCCGATCAAATCCATCATTTTCAGTTTCGGGTCCGTGGAAACCTTACGGGCTTCCAGTTCAATACCGCGAGCATTCAACTTGTTAAATGCCTCGATATCCTTCGCATCGACTGAAATCGCGTTGTTGACCTGCGTTTTGCCCTGACGGAAAGCCATACCACCAATGTTCACGGAGGTGATTTTCACGCCGCCTTCAACAATGCGCTCGACGTCTGTCGGGTTAGTGAACAGAAGCATCACGCGTTCACCGGCATATTTCGGGTTGTTATAGACGCGGATCATCTTGGCGACATCCACCACGTGCGCGGTAACGCCCGGAGGAGCAACCTGGGTGAGGAGGGTTTTACGCACCGTGTCGGCGGCCACTTCGTCGCTGACCACGATAATACGTTGAACGTTGGTCTCTTTAGTCCAGCGCGTTGCCACCTGGCCGTGAATTAAACGGTCATCGATGCGCGCAAGGCCAATCACCATATAATCGTTCGGGCCCATCGGTTTTGCGGGGGCAGCGGCTTTCGGTGCCGCGGCAGCCGCCGGTGCGGGTTTCTCAACCGGCTGTGCCTTCAGCGCTTTCACGCCTTCGCGACCGGTTTCGACCGCCAGGGCAACCAGCTCATCAAAAGCCGGATTGTCGTCGCGTGCCATGAAGGTTTCCACCAGCATCGGGATATTGACCCCGGCGACAACTTCATAGTGCTCTTTATCGACGACAATGCGGCTGGCAGCGTTGAACGGGCTGCCGCCCCATGTATCAACGAGAAACAGCACGCCTTTGCTGGTATCCAGCTTTGACAGTTGAGCCGTGTATTTCTCAATCAGCGTCTCGGCGTTTTCACCGGGAACGAAATCGATCCAGCCGACGTTTTCCTGCTCGCCCAACAGCATCTCTGCTGTTTTGAGTAGCTGCTCTGCAGCCCAACCATGTGTGCCTATGACAATAGCAATGGTCACTTGCTACCTCCTTTTATTATCATTAATACCTCTGCCAGGCAGACGTACTGAGAATCGTATTGGCGAACCGAATCGATTCAGATAAGGGTTAGAGTTAAAAAAGCTCAGACTTACGCGAATTATTTTAGATAGTGAAAAAATAATTTATGTGATGAAGATCCGTAATTTAGGTTTCGAAAATCAGAAATTACTCAACACAAATTCTGCCTTTTCACGTTTTTGCAAAGGAACGTAAATCTTTGCTAAAAACGTAATGTCTCTGATATGTTTAGCCTCCGTTTAATTGATCAGGAGTATAGGGCTACAGCCCACTATATGGACCGTCACCGACGTCAGTCATCTATCAGGCCACTTCGCGCCTTTTTCACCGGCGATCCTCGCCACGTATCGACTCTCTTTACCGCTGTTTTGCCCACATTGAGTGGGGCACCGTTTCGTCATTCCTTTAGCAGGAGCTTGTCATGGAATTCTTAATGGACCCGTCAATCTGGGTGGGATTGCTCACGCTGGTGGTGCTGGAGATCGTTCTCGGCATTGATAACCTGGTGTTTATCGCCATCCTCGCGGACAAACTGCCGCCAAAACAGCGTGATAAAGCGCGTCTGATCGGCCTCTCGCTGGCGCTGGTTATGCGTCTGGCGCTGCTGTCCGTGATCTCGTGGATGGTGACCCTGACAAAACCGCTCTTTACCGTCATGGATTTCACCTTCTCTGGCCGCGATTTGATCATGCTGCTCGGGGGGATATTCCTGCTCTTTAAAGCAACGACGGAGCTGCACGAGCGGCTGGAGAACCGTCAGCACGACGATGGTCATGGCAAAGGCTATGCCAGCTTCTGGGTTGTGGTGCTGCAAATCGTGGTGCTGGATGCTGTCTTCTCGCTTGATGCGGTGATCACAGCGGTGGGTATGGTGAACCATCTCCCGGTGATGATGGCGGCGGTGGTTATCGCCATGGCGGTTATGCTGCTGGCGTCTAAACCGCTGACCCGCTTTGTGAACCAACATCCGACGGTCGTGGTGCTGTGTCTGAGCTTCCTGCTGATGATCGGTCTGAGCCTCGTTGCGGAAGGTTTCGGTTTCCATATTCCGAAAGGTTATCTGTATGCCGCGATTGGCTTCTCGATCCTGATCGAACTGTTTAACCAGATTGCACGCCGTAACTTTATTAAGCAGCAGTCCAATCAGCCGCTGCGTGCCCGCACCGCGGATGCCATCCTGCGCCTGATGGGCGGTCGCCGTCAGGTGAATGTGCAGAGTGACACCGAGAACCGTAACCCGGTTCCGGTGCCGGAAGGGGCGTTTGTGGAAGAAGAGCGTTATATGATTAACGGTGTTCTCTCCCTGGCCTCCCGTTCACTGCGCGGCATCATGACCCCGCGCGGCGAGATCAGCTGGGTAGATTCCCGGTTGAGCGTTGATGAAATTCGTCAGCAGCTGCTCTCTTCGCCGCACAGCCTGTTCCCGGTGTGTCGTGGTGAGCTGGATGAGATCATCGGTGTCGTGCGTGCCAAAGAGATGCTGGTCGCGCTGGAAGAGGGCGTTGACGTCGAAGCCATCGCCGCCGCCTCACCGGCTATCGTGGTACCGGAAACGCTGGACCCCATCAACCTGCTTGGCGTTCTGCGCCGTGCCCGCGGCAGCTTCGTGATTGTCACCAACGAGTTTGGTGTGGTGCAGGGGCTGGTCACGCCGCTGGACGTGCTTGAAGCCATTGCCGGTGAGTTCCCGGATGAGGACGAAACACCGGAAATCGTGGCCGATGGTGAAGGCTGGCTGGTGAAAGGTACCACTGACCTGCACGCGCTTTCGCATACGCTGGGGCTGGAAAACGTGGTCAACGATGAAGAAGACATTGCCACTGTGGCCGGTCTGGTCATCGCCGTAAACGGGCAGATCCCGCGCGTGGGGGATGTGATCGAACTGCCCCCGCTGAGCATTACCATTGTTGAAGCCAACGACTATCGCGTTGATATGGTGCGTATTGTTAAAGAGCAATCCGTGCACGACGAAGATGAGTAACGCTTCTTAACGCAACGGCATTAAGGGCACGATGTGCCCGTTATGATGCGCTGGCGGAGGTGAACTCTCCGCCAGCCATTGTGGAAAATCCCGCAGCGGCATCGGCCGCGCATAGAAATACCCCTGCAGAGTATGAACACCGTGTCGGCGTAAGTAGCGCGCCTGCTCCTCCGTTTCGACCCCTTCCGCAACCAGCTCAATATTCAGCCGCTGACCCAGCGCAATAATGATATCTGTCACCGTTGAGTTCACGGCATCGGTTCCAATGGCGGTGGTAAAGGACTGGTCGATTTTCAGTACGTCAGGATGAAGCTTTTCAAGCCAGGAGAGCGAACTGTTCCCGGTACCAAAATCGTCGATAGCCAGTTTGACCCCTTTGCGATGCAGCTCGCGCACGATGCGATAATCTGCATCGACCAGCGCGTCACGCTCGGTAAGTTCGATAACCAGCCGCTGGCTCGGGTTTGCACTGAACCAGTAACGGTTCAAATCCTGAAGTAGCACGGCGTGACGGAAGTGGCTGGCCGCCACGTTAATACCGATGTGAAAGCCCGGGTGGGAGGGGAAGTAGCCTATCTGGCGAACCGTCTCGGCAATCACGTAGCGCGTCAGGGGAACAATCAGGTTATGTTCTTCTGCCAGGAGGATGAACACTTCCGGGGAGATCCAACCCTGACGCGGGTTGTTCCAGCGCAGAAGAATTTCCACGCCGATACACTCCTGCGTACTGGCATTCACCAGCGGCTGACAGAAAAGCTCAAATTCCCGCGCCGCAATCCCCATATCGATCTCCCACGTGAAGCTCATCCGGTTTGCTGTGGCCAGCCAGGCCAGATACCCCAGAACCAGGCTCAGCATTAACCCCAGCGGCAGCTGTGCCGGCAGGCTTTTAAGTGCCAGCGCGCCAGGACCCGGCCCACTGACCGTGATGGTAAATGGAAAGCGTGTAGAGACTTCCTCTATTCGCGAGTCAGCCTCATTAAACTTCAGCGCGTCGGTAATACCTTGACCGTAGCGTAAAGAGCGATCTCCCACGGTTAACGCCACGTCAGTGATAAGCGGGCGGGGCGGCTCAAGGATCATTCTGGTGATGAGATCGATATTGATCACCTCCATCACCCCCTCTTCACCGCGTTGTGACGTCGGGTGCCACTGGATAAGAATAGGGCTGCCTTTAAGCAGCCACTTATCGGTCGATAAAATCAGTTTTGGCAGACCTGACGGCAGTTCGGGAAATAATTCATGAACCGGGACGGCGCGACTGCCAAAAATACTGGAGCAGTAGAGGATCCCCTCTTTAATCAGGTTAATCGAGCGGACGGTCTGTAAAATGGCGGCCTGCTTACGCAGAGTCAGATGCGCCTGCGGGCACGGCTGGCCGACAAGACCCAACAACTCCGGTCGGCGGTTATCCAGGGAAAGCAGGACGTTTTCAAGTGAGCGAACGGTATGGCTGGCGAAATCGACAATGCGTTGTTGATTAACATTGCGCTGTGAAATAAATCGAATGCCCAACGTCAGGATGAGCGTAAGGAGCGCAACCGTCACGCAGACGATAACGCGTTTTCGGCGATAGTTTTTAATGATCGTTTGTGCGGTTTGCATGAACGGTCGCCTGATACACCTCCAGCCCCAAAAGCCAGACGCAACAGTGAAAGTGTAGTGGGGAAAGTGAAAGGCGACGAGAATCAGAAGGAAATTTCGCCCATCCGTTGCAGATGGGCGAGGGGAGGTATTAGTCGCACTGTACCTTAATGGCCAGACCACCACGGGAAGTCTCACGGTACTTCGCGTTCATGTCTTTACCGGTTTCGTACATGGTCTCAATAACTTTATCCAGCGACACGCGAGGCTCGCTGGTACGGCGCATTGCCATACGGGAGGCGTTAATCGCTTTCACCGACGCAATGGCGTTACGCTCAATGCACGGTACTTGCACCTGCCCGGCAACCGGGTCACAGGTCAGGCCCAGGTTATGTTCCATACCGATTTCCGCCGCCACGCAAACCTGCTCAGGGCTTGCGCCCAGCAGTTCAGCCAGACCAGCGGCCGCCATGGAACAGGCCACACCCACTTCACCCTGGCATCCTACTTCAGCGCCAGAGATAGAGGCGTTCATTTTGTACAGCGCACCGATGGCACCTGCCGCCAGGAAGTAACGGATGTAGATATCTGGCGTAACAGGTTCAATAAAGTGATCGTAATAAGCCAGCACCGCCGGAACAATACCGCACGCACCGTTGGTGGGTGCCGTAACCACGCGGCCACCGGCGGCGTTTTCTTCGTTAACCGCCAGAGCGAACATATTCACCCAGTCGACCACGTTCATCGGGTCGTTGGAGAATTTATCGGTGGTCACCAGCATGCGGCGCAGGGCAGAGGCACGACGCGGTACGCGCAGCGGACCCGGCAGCACACCTTCGGTGTTCATCCCACGATCGATACAGGCGCGCATGGTCTGCCATACGTTTGCAAAATAGTCTTCGATCTCTTTTTTGCTGTGCAGTGCCAGTTCGTTCTGCATCACCATGCCGGACAGCGACAGGCCGGTCTCTTTGCAATAACCCAACATCTCGGTGGCCGATTTGAACGGATACGGGACGTTGACGTCGCCGGTGCTCTCTTTACCGAAATGCTCTTCATCCACGATGAATCCACCGCCGATGGAGTAGTACGTTTTGCTGTAAATCTCTTTTTCGCCATTCCAGGCATGGATGGTCATGCCGTTTTCATGCAGTGGCAGGTTGTCGCTACGAAAACGCATCCCGTCATCCTGCGGGAAATCCACTTCGTGCTGGCCGTTAGCCAGCAGCAGGCGACCGCGCGCTTCCACGTCACGGATGAATGCCGGGATGGCATCAATATCTACAGTGTCCGGCATATTGCCTGCCAGACCCATAATAATGGCGATATCGGTGTGGTGGCCTTTACCCGTTAATGACAGTGAGCCGTAGACATCCACGGCGACACGGGTAACGCTTTCCAGTAATCCTTTTTCGACCAGATCATCGACGAACTGTTTACCGGCCTTCATCGGCCCAACAGTATGGGAAGACGAAGGGCCAATTCCCACTTTGAACATGTCGAATATACTAATCACTTTCACACTCCTGACAGGGTTACCGGGGTTCCAGTAACGATGTTATAACTGCGCATAGTGTAAGAGGGAACATCGACCTCGGCTTAACTATTCACATGAATTAAACTAATGGTTAACGATGGTTTTGCTAATAGCGCGACGCCGATCGCAAACCTGACAAAAGAGGGTGGAATGTAAAGTATAGTCAAGGCTTCAGGCCGATTTGCAGAGCCAGTTCACGAATGATGCCCGCCGTCATGCCCCAGACAAAATAATGCTGATACCAGGACAACCAGACCCGATGATCGTGTCCACGGCGCTGAATATCCAGCGGGTGATAGCGGCTCAGGCGAAGGGCTTCTTCCAGTGGCATTTCAAACACCGCAGACACCTCATCAACACTGGCGTGATACTGCAGGCCGGGCGGGATAATGCCCACCACCGGCGTCACCTGGAAACCGGTCACGCTGTCCACCGGCGGGAGGACGCCGACAATCTCGACGGCCTCCGGTGGGATCGCCACCTCTTCCTGCGCTTCACGCAGCGCCGCGGCAATCAGCGAGGCATCGCTGCTGTCTACCGCGCCGCCGGGGAAAGCGACCTGACCGGCATGTTTGCGTAAATGAGGGGAGCGCTGAGTCAGCAGCAAACCGGGCTGCTCACGACGCACCACGGGGATCAGCACCGCCGCCTGACGTTGATTAAGCGCTTCGCGGCTCACCTGAGGCCGCAAAAGCTGAAAGCGCGACAGAAAATCATCCAGCGTCAGGTTCTCTCTCTCCACCCGTCAGTTCTCCAGTTGTTGCAGGATACGGTTAACTTTATCAAAGGTTTCCTGATATTCCGACTCGACCTGGCTGTCAGCAACAATCCCGCCACCTGCGGAACAGTAAAGCTGGCCGTCGCAGGCCGTCAGGGTGCGAATAGTGATGCTGGTATCCAGCGTGCCGCAGACGCTAACGTAGCCAATGCTGCCGCACCAGGCGTTGCGACGGTGCGGTTCCAGCTCATCGATAATCTCCATCGCCCGCACTTTTGGCGCGCCGGTGATGGAGCCACCCGGGAACGCGGCGCGCAGAAGATCGCAGGGGGTACGCGAAGCCGGCAGCTGTGCAGTAATGGTGCTGACCAGATGGTGCACCGCCGGGAAAGGCTCGACGACGAACAGCTCCGGCACGCGAACGCTGCCCGGTACCGCCACCCGGCCAATGTCGTTGCGCATCAGGTCGACAATCATTAAATTTTCGGCGCGGTCCTTCGGTGACGCGGCGAGCTTTTCCGCCTGCTGGCGGTCGGCAGCCGGATCGCTCAGGCGCGGCAAGGTCCCTTTAATCGGGCGTGTCTGGATCTTGCCTTCCGCCAGATGAATAAACCGCTCAGGCGAAAGACTCAGGATCGCGCCCTGATCGAGACGGATAAACGCACTGAAAGGTGCCCGGTTGCTGGCATTGAGGCGAGTAAAGGCCTGCCATTCATCGCCCTGATACGTTGCCTGGAAGCGCTGGGCAAGGTTCACCTGATAACAATCGCCGCTTTGCAGATACGCCTGCACGCGTGCGAATTTTTCCGCATAGGTCTGCGGGGTCATGTTTGAACGCCACGCAGAGGTCAGACGGAAATCCGGCGCGGCTGCGGGCTGCTGCGCGTTCAGCCAGGCCAGGCGTGCCTCCACATCCGAATGGCTGAGCAGGGAGACCACCTGTTTAAGGTGATCGACAATCAGCGCCCAGTCGTAAAGTCCCACCGCCATATCCGGCAGCGGAATATCTGCCTTCGCAACGGAAGGCAGCGTTTCAAAGCGGCGACCAAGGTCATAGCCAAACACGCCCAGCGCACCGCCCTGGAAGGGAAGATCCGGGTTAGGCGTGGCAGACAAACCCAGCTCGTCGATAGCCTCCTGAAGCTGGATCAACGGATCGTGCGTGGAGGGCTGGTTTTCGGATGTCACCGTGCGCACCGGGTCAGCAACCACAATGTCGAAGCGGCTGTAAAGATGGTCCGCATGGCCGGAATGCAGCAGCATCGCCCAGGGAAGATGGCTCAGACGAGCAAACCAGAATTCAGCGGCGTCAGTACGCCACGGCAGGGTAATAACAGTGGGGAAGCGCATGTTCATGTGTGGCATACTACCGGGCAGCGTGAAATAATTAGCGCGAATAATTTAGCAGGAGTTGACGATGTTTGCAGGTTTACCTTCTCTGAGCCACGAGCAACAGCAGAAAGCGGTTGAGCGGATCCAGGAGCTGCTGTCCCAGGGGATGAGCAGCGGGCAGGCCATTTCTCAGGTGGCGGAAGAACTTCGCGCCACCCATACCGGCGAGCGGATCGTGGCGCGTTTCGAGGATGAAGATGAAGAGTAACCGGCTTACACAGCCGCGATAATCTTAATCTCTACCTTGTATTCCGGCTTCATCAGCGTGGCCTGTACGGTACAACGTACAGGCGCGTGACCCGCCACCACCCACGCATCCCAGGCTTTGTTCATGGCCGCAAAATCGTCTTTATTCGCCAGGAAAATGGTGGCGTCCAGAATACGCGATTTGTCGCTGCCTTGCTTTTCCAGCACCGCATCGATCTGCGCCAGGGTGTCAGCTGTTTGTTCAAAGGCATCCGCATCCAGATTGGACGGCACGCCAGTGTAATAGAGCGTCTGGTTATGAATGACTACATCAGACCAGCGGGCTTCGGCATCAATGCGCACAATTGTCATAAACGTTTCCTCGTTACTTTCGTCATCAGGCGGCAAGACTGCCATATTGTTTCGCCGTCGTCACTATTTGGGGTGGCACAGGAGAGGATGGGCTGACATAATCCCTGTGCAAAAATACAGTGAGAGAACACCGTGGCAGACGATTTTTCCCCTGAAGGGCAGTTAGCACAGGCTATTCCCGGTTTTAAACCGCGTGAACCGCAGCGTCAGATGGCGCATGCCGTCGCTCGCGCCATCGATAAGGCACAGCCGCTGGTGGTCGAGGCCGGAACCGGCACGGGAAAAACCTACGCTTACCTTGCACCGGCGCTGCGCGCGAAAAAGAAGGTGATCATCTCTACCGGCTCGAAGGCGTTGCAGGATCAGCTCTACAGCCGTGATTTGCCGACGGTGGCAAAAGCGCTGAAATACAAAGGGCGGCTGGCGTTGCTGAAAGGGCGCTCCAACTATCTCTGCCTGGAGCGTCTTGAACAGCAGGCGCTGGCGGGCGGCGACCTGCCGGTGCAGACCCTGAGTGATGTGATCATCCTTCGCGCCTGGGCTAACCAGACGGAAGAGGGGGATATCAGCACCTGCGCGAGCGTGGCGGAAGACTCTCCCGCCTGGCCGCTGGTGACCAGCACCAATGACAACTGCCTGGGCAGCGACTGCCCGCTGTATAAAGACTGTTTTGTGGTCAAAGCGCGTAAAACGGCGATGGATGCAGATGTGGTGGTGGTCAACCACCATCTGTTTCTCGCGGATATGGTGGTGAAAGACAGCGGTTTTGGCGAACTTATTCCTGAAGCGGAAGTGATGATCTTCGACGAAGCCCATCAGCTTCCGGATATCGCCAGCCAGTATTTCGGCCAGTCGCTCTCCAGCCGCCAGCTGCTGGATCTGGCGAAAGATTTCACCATTGCTTATCGCACTGAATTAAAAGATACCCAGCAGCTGCAAAAATGTGCCGATCGCCTCGCGCAAAGCGCGCAGGATTTTCGCCTGCAGCTTGGCGAGCCGGGTTACCGCGGCAATCTGCGCGAGCTGCTGGCGGACAATAATATCCAGCGCGCGCTACTGCTGCTGGATGATGCGCTGGAACTCTGTTACGACGTGGCGAAACTGTCGCTTGGCCGTTCTGCGCTGCTGGACGCTGCCTTCGAGCGCGCCACGCTCTATCGCGGGCGGCTGAAACGGCTGAAGGAGATCAACCAGCCGGGGTACAGCTACTGGTATGAATGTACCTCGCGTCATTTTACCCTGGCGCTTACGCCGCTGACGGTGGCAGACAAATTCAAAGATGTGATGGCGCAAAAACCGGGGAGCTGGATATTTACCTCCGCGACCCTGTCGGTGAATGACGATCTGCACCACTTCACCGAGCGTCTCGGGATTGAACAGGCGGAGTCACTGCTGCTGCCGAGCCCGTTTGATTATGAAAAACAGGCGCTGCTCTGCGTGCCGCGTAATCTGCCGTTACCCAACCAGCCCGGCGCCGCACGCCTGTTGGCAGCCATGCTGAAGCCGATGATTGAGGCCAACAATGGCCGCTGCTTTATGCTCTGCACCTCTCACGCCATGATGCGCGACCTGGCAGAACAGTTCCGCGCCACCATGACCTTGCCTGTGCTGCTGCAGGGGGAAACCAGCAAAGGGCAACTGTTACAGCAGTTTGTCAGTGCCGGAAATGCGCTTCTGGTGGCAACCAGCAGCTTCTGGGAAGGCGTAGACGTGCGGGGCGATACCCTGTCGCTGGTGATTATCGATAAACTGCCTTTTACCTCGCCGGACGATCCGCTGCTCAAAGCGCGAATGGAAGACTGCCGTCTGCGCGGGGGCGATCCTTTCGACGAGGTACAGCTGCCGGACGCGGTGATCACCCTCAAACAGGGGGTAGGACGCCTGATCCGCGACGTGGACGACCGCGGCGTGCTCGTAATCTGTGATAACCGGCTGGTGATGCGCCCCTACGGTGCGACCTTCCTCGCCAGCCTGCCGCCCGCGCCGCGTACGCGGGACATTAAACGCGCGGTTCGCTTCCTGGCCAACCCAACGGCGGAGTAATTTGCCCGGGAGTGTGCTAAGATGCGCGCCATTTTGTGACTGACCATTGCGAGAGCGCGACGACTGATGCGAATTCTGGCTATTGATACCGCTACAGAGGCGTGTTCCGTTGCTCTGTGGAACGACGGTGCTATTTCTGCTCATTTCGAAGAGTGCCCACGAGAACACACCCAACGTATTCTGCCCCTGGTGAAAGCGATTTTGACCCAGGGCAACACCACCTTAACCGACCTCGATGCGCTGGCCTTTGGCCGTGGCCCCGGCAGCTTTACGGGTGTACGCATTGGGATCGGTATTGCGCAGGGGCTGGCGCTTGGCGCTGACCTTCCGATGATCGGTGTTTCCACCCTGGCGACGATGGCGCAGGGCGCGTGGCGTATGACCGGTGCTACCCGTGTGCTGGCAGCGATTGATGCCCGCATGGGCGAAGTCTACTGGGCTGAATACACCCGCGACGAGCAGGGCGTGTGGCACGGCGAAGAGACGGAAGCGGTGCTCAAGCCGGAAGCGGTAACCGAACGGTTGCAGAACCTCTCCGGTGAGTGGGCGACGGTAGGGACCGGTTGGGCGGCATGGCCTGACATGGCAAACGGTACCGGCGTAACGCTGGTGGACGGCAATATGCTTCTGCCTGCCGCAGAGGATATGCTTCCTCTGGCCTGCCAGCTGCTCGCAGCAGGAAAAACCGTGGCTGTTGAACATGCCGAGCCGGTTTATTTGCGAAACACCGTCGCGTGGAAGAAACTTCCAGGCCGCGAGTGAATCTCAGTAACAGGAACTGAGAAAAAGGAGTCGCATCATGGCGGTTCAGACTAAAGTAGTACGCCTAATTATGGCAGGCGCTGTGGCCATAGCACTGAGCGGATGCGTTTCCGTTCCTGATGCGATTAAGGGCAGTAGCCCTACGCCACAGCAGGATCTGGTTCGCGTGATGAATGCCCCTGAGCTTTACGTCGGTCAGGAAGCGCGCTTCGGCGGGAAGGTGATTGAGGTGCAAAACCAGCAGGGGAAAACCCGGCTGGAGATCGCCACCGTGCCACTGGATAGCGGCGCGCGGCCGATCCTCGGCGAAACCTCGCGCGGGCGCATTTTTGCCGATGTCAGCGGCTTCCTCGACCCGGTTGATTTCCGTGGACAGCTGGTGACCGTCGTCGGGCCGATTACCGGCACGACACAGGGCAAAATCGGCACAACGCCTTACAAATTTATGACCATGCAGGTTAACGGCTACAAACGCTGGCGGCTGACACAGCAGGTGATCATGCCGCCTCAGCCTGTCGATCCGTGGATGTGGGGCCCACACCCGTATCGTTACGGCTACCCCGGCTGGGGCTGGTATAACCCGGGTCCGGCGCAGGTACAGACGATCGTTACTGAGTAACTTACTGTTATTGTTAGAAAAGAGACAGCGGCTCAGCCGCTGTCTCTGTTTTTTTACGGCTAAAACGAAAAAAAAGAGTGACGCGCTTCGCAACCTTAAATCTGGGCAATTAATAAACTGGTACGCTGAGTTAATATAATGTTAACAAACTGTTTATTATCGGGGTTGTGATGACGACGAACACTCAATTCAGAGGTGATGCATTGAACAAGGTTTGGCTTAACCGTTATCCCGCAGATGTGCCTGCGGAGATCAATCCTGACCGTTATCAATCCCTGGTTGAATTATTTGAACACTCGGTAAGGCGTTACGCCGATCAGCCCGCGTTTATCAATATGGGTGAGGTGATGACGTTCCGTAAGCTTGAGGAGCGGAGTCGGGCGTTCGCGGCCTATTTGCAGGAAGGGCTGGGGCTGCAAAAAGGGGATCGCGTCGCGCTGATGATGCCGAACCTGCTGCAATACCCGGTCGCGTTGTTTGGTATCCTGCGGGCCGGGATGATTGTCGTCAACGTCAACCCGCTCTACACCCCACGTGAGCTGGAGCATCAGCTGAACGACAGCGGCGCGACCGCAATTGTGATCGTCTCAAACTTTGCCCACACGCTGGAGAAAGTGGTCGACAGAACCCAGGTGAAACACGTCATCCTGACGCGCATGGGGGATCAGCTCTCCACCGCCAAGGGCACACTGGTTAACTTTGTCGTCAAATACATCAAACGTCTGGTACCGAAATACCATCTGCCGGATGCCATCTCCTTCCGCCGCGCGCTGCATGCCGGGTATCGTATGCAATACGTTAAACCGGAAGTGGTGTCAGAGGATCTTGCGTTCCTGCAGTACACCGGTGGCACTACCGGCGTGGCCAAAGGCGCCATGCTGACTCACCGCAATATGCTGGCGAACCTTGAGCAGGTGAATGCGACCTACGGGCCGCTGCTGCATCCGGGCAAAGAGGTGGTCATCACCGCGCTTCCGCTTTATCACATTTTTGCGCTGACCATGAACTGCCTGCTGTTCATTGAGCTGGGCGGTCAGAACGTGCTGATCACCAACCCACGCGACATTCCGGGGCTGGTTAAAGAGCTGGCGAAATACCCGTTCACCGCCATGACCGGGGTCAATACCCTTTTTAACGCGCTGCTTAATAACAAAGAGTTCCAGCAGCTTGATTTCTCCACACTGCACCTCTCTGCGGGCGGCGGAATGCCGGTTCAGCAGGCGGTGGCAGAGCGCTGGGTGAAACTCACCGGCCAGTATTTACTCGAAGGCTATGGCCTGACCGAATGCGCCCCGCTGGTCAGCGTCAATCCGCATGATATCGACTATCACAGCGGCAGTATCGGTCTGCCCGTACCGTCGACGGAAGCCAAACTGGTGGATGATGACGACAACGAAGTTGCACCGGGCGAGCCGGGTGAACTGTGCGTTAAAGGGCCACAGGTGATGCTGGGCTACTGGCAGCGTCCTGATGCCACCGACGAAATCATCAAAGACGGCTGGCTACACACCGGTGATATCGCGGTGATGGACGAAGAGGGCTTCCTGCGCATTGTCGATCGTAAGAAAGACATGATCCTCGTCTCGGGATTTAACGTCTATCCGAATGAGATCGAAGATGTGGTGATGCAGCATAGCGGCGTGCTTGAAGTTGCCGCGGTTGGCGTACCTTCCGGCAGCAGCGGCGAGGCAGTGAAGATTTTTGTGGTGAAGAAAAACGCCTCTCTTACCGAGGAGGAGCTCATCACGTTCTGCCGCCGTCAGCTCACCGGCTATAAAGTGCCGAAGCTGGTGGAGTTCCGCGATGAGCTGCCGAAATCGAACGTCGGGAAGATATTACGACGAGAATTACGTGACGAAGCCCGTGCCAAAGTGGACAATAAGGCCTGAGCTTTACGCTAATCGCCCAGACGCCGGTTTAGCCGGCGTTTTTTATGGGCGCAAACAAAAGAGAAACCGTTTTGAATTACCAGATGATCACGACCAACGACGAGCTGGCTTCGCTGTGCGAAGTGACGCGCGACTTTCCTGCCATCGCCCTGGATACCGAGTTTGTCCGTACCCGGACGTATTATCCGCAGTTGGGTTTGATTCAGATGTACGACGGCAAACACGTGTCGCTGATTGACCCGCTCGGCATTACCGACTGGACGCCGATGCGTGATCTGTTGCTTGATACTGCGGTCACCAAATACCTGCACGCAGGCAGTGAAGATCTGGAAGTCTTTCTGAATACGTTTGGCATCATGCCGCAGCCGCTGATTGACACGCAGATCCTCGCCGCGTTCAGCAATCGTCCGCTTTCATGGGGCTTTGCCGCCATGGTTGAGGAGTACACCGGCCTGACCCTGGATAAAAGTGAATCCCGTACTGACTGGCTGGCGCGACCGCTCACAGAGCGTCAGCTGGACTACGCTGCGGCAGATGTGTTTTACCTGCTGCCGATTGCCGGACAACTGATGAAAGAGGCAGAAGCCTCCGGCTGGCTGCCTGCTGCACTGGATGAGTGCCGCATGACGCAGCAGCGTCGCCAGGAAATCGCTGACCCGAAAGAGGCCTGGCGCGATATCAGCAACGCGTGGCAGCTGCGTACGCGTCAGCTGGCCTGTCTGCAATTATTAGCCGACTGGCGCCTGCGTAAAGCGCGCGAACGCGATTTGGCCGTTAACTTTGTGGTACGCGAAGAGCACCTGTGGGCGGTCGCACGCTATATGCCAGGCAGCATGGGTGAGCTGGACAGCATTGGGCTTTCAGGCAGCGAAATCCGCTTTCACGGAAAAACGCTGCTCGCGCTGGTGGCCAAAGCGCAGCAGATACCGGATGACGCACTGCCAGAGCCGCTGCTGAATCTGATGGATATGCCGGGCTACCGTAAAGCGTTTAAAGATATTAAAGCGCTGGTGCAGGCTGTGGCGGCAGAAAGCAAACTGAGTGCGGAATTGCTGGCATCACGTCGTCAGATAAACCAGCTTTTGAACTGGCACTGGAAGCTGAAACCGCAGAATGGCTTACCGGAAATGATGGCGGGCTGGCGCGGGGAATTGATGGCCGATCGCCTGAATACGTTGCTGGAAGGGTATCCACGATAATAAATATGCCGGGCGATATACCCGGCATATTCCCCCGGTGGCGCTGCGCTTACCGGGGCTACGAAATCAAAAACTACGGACGCGACTCTTCCGCTTCCGGGAGCGTAACGTTCAGCTCCAGAATCGAAATATCCCCGTCTTTTTGCTCCAGCTGCACGGTGACCATCTCCGGGTCAATCTGCACATATTTGCAGATCACTTCCAGGATGTCCTTGCGCAGCTGCGGCAGGTAGTGAGGCTCGGCGTCGCTACGACGACGCTCCGCAACGATGATTTGCAGTCGTTCTTTTGCGATGTTGGCGGTGTTCTTTTTCCGCGAGAGAAAAAAGTCCAGTAATGCCATAACTTATCCTCCGAACAGGCGTTTGAGGAAACCTTTCTTCTCTTCTTCAATGAAGCGGAAAGGACGTTCTTCTCCCAGCAGACGGTCAACCGTATCCGCATACGCTTTACCGGCATCTGCTGTTGTATCAAGGATCACTGGCTCGCCCTGGTTAGAGGCGCGCAGCACGGACTGGTCTTCCGGGATGACGCCCACCAGTTTAATGCGCAGGATCTCCAGCACGTCTTCCATGCTCAGCATGTCACCTTTGTTTACGCGGCCCGGGTTATAGCGGGTCAGCAGCAGGTGCTCTTTAATCGGATCTTCGCCATTTTCCGCACGGCGGGATTTGGATGCGAGGATCCCGAGAATGCGGTCAGAGTCACGGACGGATGACACTTCAGGGTTCGTGGTGATGATCGCTTCATCAGCGAAATAGAGCGCCATCAGGGCACCGGTTTCGATACCGGCAGGGGAGTCACAGACAATGAAGTCGAACTCCATTTTTTTCAGCTCATCGAGCACCTTTTCAACCCCTTCGCGGGTCAGGGCGTCTTTGTCACGCGTCTGAGAGGCCGGGAGGATATAAAGGTTCTCGGTGCGCTTGTCTTTAATCAGCGCCTGGTTAAGGGTGGCATCGCCCTGAATCACGTTTACGAAGTCATACACGACGCGACGTTCGCAACCCATAATCAGGTCGAGGTTACGCAGACCGATATCGAAATCGATAACGACGGTTTTCTTTCCCTTCTGGGCCAAACCAGTAGCGATGGCCGCGCTGGAGGTGGTCTTGCCAACGCCTCCTTTACCCGAAGTAACAACAATAATGCGTGCCATAGAAATTCCTTGTTAAAAAGGGATCAATTCAACGGTTGAACGGTCAACGCGTCGTCTGCCAGTCGCAGACGAGCCGCTTTGCCATAAAATTCGGCTGGGATCTTGTCGCTCAGCCAATATTCACCTGCGATGGACACCAGTTCCGCAGTCAGGTGAGTACAAAATATTTGTGCGTCCCGATCGCCACTCGCCCCGGCGAGTGCACGCCCACGCATCATACCGTAAACGTGAATATTGCCATCTGCAATCAGCTCAGCGCCAGCGCTGACGTGGCTTGTAACAATTAGATCACAGTTTGGTGCATAAATGCGCTGTCCGGAACGAACCGGCACATCAATCATTCGCGTTTTTGTGAGGGCGGTAACGTTTTGTACCGCAGGTGGGGGCGTTTCAACGGCAACGGGGGCCGCACGTGGGGCTTTTTCTTTGCCTTCGTTCAGAAGAGGCAGTCCCGCACGGTCGATTTCCGCTTTCAGCTCAGGATCTTTACAGCCGCTGATGCCCACAATGCGCAGACCGGTAGAGGAGACGGCCTGCTGGAGTTGTTTCCAGTTAACCGGGGATTCCAGACCGCTGACATTGATAACAACAGGGGCGTGTTTCAGAAAGGCGGGAGCCTGAGCGATTTTGTCTTCTAACGCCTGACGAATAACCTCGGGTTTTGCATCATGCAAATGTACCACTGATAAGGTGAAGCTACTGCCTTTAAGCTCGATGGGCGTGTTTGACATCCTGGCCTTACTCAATTTGCTATTAACCGCAACCACTCGCTGCGATATTCCGAAGAGTATCAGGCATGTTATAGTCAGGAGTATATTGAGGCAAGCAACCACCTATGAATTCAGAGTAAAAACATGTTTTGTGTGATCTACAGAAGTACAAGCCGCGACCAGACCTATCTTTATGTCGAAAAGAAAGACGATTTTTCCCGTGTGCCAGAAGAATTAATGAAGAGCTTTGGCCGACCTCAGCTGGCGATGCTGCTGCCGCTCGACGGTCGTAAGAAACTGGTTAACGCCGATCTGGAAAAAGTTAAAACGGCCTTAACGGAGCAAGGCTATTATTTACAGCTTCCGCCACCTCCCGAGAATTTATTAAAACAGCATCTTGAGGCGACCGGTAAAAAATAGCCTCACCTGTTTTCGGGCATAACACATCAACCGTTTAGGGGTCGACCATGTATCAACATCATAACTGGCAAGGTGCATTACTGGATTATCCCGTCAGCAAAGTGGTTTGCGTGGGCAGCAACTATGCCAAACACATTCAGGAGATGGGCAGCGCGACGCCAGAAGAGCCGGTGCTGTTCATTAAGCCGGAAACCGCGCTTTGCGATATCCGCCAGCCGCTGGCACTGCCGCAGGGATTGGGTTCTGTGCATCATGAAGTGGAGCTGGCGGTGCTGATTGGCGCGACGCTACGCCAGGCCTCCGAAGAGCATGTGCAAAAAGCTATCGCCGGTTACGGCGTGGCGCTGGATCTGACGCTGCGTGAGGTACAGGGCAAGCTGAAGAAAGCAGGGCAGCCGTGGGAAAAAGCCAAAGGCTTTGATAATGCCTGCCCGATCTCGGGTTTTGTTCCGGTCGGCGAATTTACCGGCGATCCACAGAACACGTCCCTCAGCCTGAAAGTGAACGGTGAGATCCGCCAGCAGGGCACCACGGCAGATATGATCCATAAGATCGTGCCGCTGATTGCCTATATGAGCCGCTTCTTTACCCTTAAGCCGGGGGATGTGATCCTGACCGGTACGCCAGAAGGTGTCGGCCCTCTTAACGGTGGAGACGAACTGGAAGTGAGCTTTAACGGCCTGTCACTGAAAACCCGCGTACTGTAAACGCATTTTGCCGCCCCTCAGGGCGGCAAAACTTGCATCAACGTGCCAGACTCGTTATAAGGTGCGCTTTCTTTTGACGTGTGGACATTCTGATGAACGACATCCCTTTCTGGCAACGCAAAACTCTCGACGAAATGACAGACGTGGAGTGGGAGTCGTTATGTGACGGCTGCGGGCAGTGCTGCCTGCATAAGCTCATGGATGAAGACACTGATGAAATCTATTTCACCAACGTTGCCTGTAAGCAGTTAAACATCAAAACCTGCCAGTGCCGCAACTACGAGCGCCGCTTCGAGTTCGAGCCGGACTGCATTAAGCTCACCCGTGAGAACCTGCCGACGTTTGAATGGCTGCCGCATACCTGCGCGTATCGCCTGCTGGCGGAAGGGAAGGATCTGCCGACATGGCACCCCTTGCTGACCGGGTCTAAAGCGGCCATGCACGGCGAGCGTATCTCTGTGCGTCACATCGCGGTGAAAGAGTCCGAGGTGCGGGACTGGGAAGACCACATTATGAAACACCCGACCCGGTGATAAATAAAAACCCGCCGAGGCGGGTTTTTATTGGGGTGCGGCCTGATGCCCTCACCCCAACCCTCTCCCACGGGAGAGGGCGCAAAAACTAAAAACGGCAACTATCGTTGCCGTTTTGCTTTTACCTTCCGAACAGATCGCGCTTCTTCGGCTTAAACGGCTGAGCAATCAGCACCAGCAGCGCGACCACGAAGTAGGCCACAAAAATGCCCACCAGCCACTGCGGCATCTCCAGCGACAGGAATTCCCACTGACGTACAGAGCAGTCACCGGAAGCGACAAACACCTGCGGCAGCCATTTATCCAGCGGCAACCAGCTCGGGAAGCGGGCAGCGAAATCACAGGTCATAAACGGCGACGGGTGCAGTTGCATCATGGTGTGCTGCCAGGAAAGCTCAATCCCTTTCCAGGCGCTGTACAGCCAGACCGCGATAGCGACGTAACGGAGCGGTGTTTTAGGTGCAATCGCACCCAACAGACCCGCGCCCATGACGCCAAACAGTGCGCAGCGCTCGTAGATACAGAGCACGCAGGGTTTGAGTCCCATCACATGCTGGAACCACAGCGCGACCATTTCCAGCGCAAAGGCGGTCAGGGCCATTAACAACCATGCTCCGCGACCGCGGGAGCACTGGTTTAAAAATCTCAACATAATCATTTCCCTGGAACATGCTTAGAAAGCGCAGTGTAAACGAATTTTAATGCGCCGCAAGTATACCCGCTTGTATCAGCCATTGCGTACAGGGAATGAGGGTAATTTTGACGCAAAGCAATCCCACAATGGTGAGAACCAGCGTATAGGGCAGCGCCATCCAGACCATCTTTCCATAAGAAAGACGTATGAGTGGCGCGAGGGCCGAGGTCAGCAGGAACAGGAACGCGGCCTGTCCGTTTGGCGTCGCCACCGACGGCAGATTGGTGCCGGTATTAATGGCAACCGCCAGCAGCTCGAACTGCCCGGCGTTGATAATGCCTTCTTCCATCGCCGCTTTGGCTTCATTGATGTAGACCGTGCCGACAAAAACGTTATCGGAGATGGACGACAGCAGGCCGTTGAACAGATAGAAGAGCGACAGTTGCGCGTCGGGCGCCGCCTGCAGTACAAAAGTAATAATCGGGGCGAACAGGTGTTGGTCGATAATCACCGCCACCACCGCAAAGAAGACCGCCAGCAGCGCGGTAAACGGCAGGGCTTCGGTAAAGGCTTTACCGATAGCATGTTCATCCGTTACCCCGCTAAAGGTCGTCGCAAGAATAATAACCGAGAGACCAATCAGCCCGACTTCGGCAAGATGGAAAGCCAGCGCGACGATAAGCCAGATACCGATGATCCCCTGCGCAATCAGACGCAGCGTCTCCTGGCGCGTGCGCTGCGTACGGTTCTGCTCGTCAAATTTATGCAGCTCTTTGCGAACTGGCTCAGGCAACTGCGCACCGTAGCCGAAAACGTTGAATTTCTCGACCAGGATACAGGTCGCTAACCCGCAGACGAACACGGGCAGGCTGACCGGTGCCATGCGCAGGAAAAACTCGCCAAAATGCCACTCAGCCGCTTTGGCGATGATCAGGTTTTGCGGCTCACCTACCATGGTCATCACGCCACCTAATGCGGTACCGACGCCCGCGTGCATCATCAGGCTGCGCAGAAACGCGCGGAACTGTTCCAGCACCTCACGGTTATGCGCCTCGACGTGGCTGTCGTCCTGCAAATCCTCGCCCGGACGGGACGATGCCACGCGGTGATAAATGCCGTAAAACCCGACGGCAACGCTGATGACCACCGCCACGACGGTTAGCGCATCCAGGAAGGCCGAAAGGAATGCGGCAGCAAGGCAGAACGCCAGCGACAGCATCGTTTTAGACGGAATGCTGAGCAACAGGCGGGTGAAGATAAACAGCAGCAGCTGTTTCATAAAGTAGATACCGGCCACCATGAAGATCAGCAGCAGAAGCACTTCAAGGTTGGATGCCAGCTCGGCTTTGACATGTTCTGCGCTCGTCATGCCGATAACCACGGCTTCAAAAGCCAGCAAACCACCCGGCAGCAGGGGATAACATTTCAGCGCCATGGCCAGGGTGAAGATAAACTCCGCCACCAGCAGCCACCCGGCGACGAACGGAGCGATACTAAAAATAATGGGATTAACAACCAGGAAAACCAGAAGTATCAGTTTGTACCAGTCAGGAGACTGGCCTAAAAAATTGCGCCACAGCGCGCGCCCAAAAGAAATTTCCACAACAGACGTCCTTCCCCGTCAGGTAAAACAAAACATCAGTATACGCAAAAAACGCGGGGCAGAGGCGGATAAGCGTGTATTGTAAATTTCACGAAAATAAAACAGCGATCCCTCTTTTCTCTCTTTCACGCGCTACCTGCCACTGCATGCCTCTGGTATGATGAGTGCAATTTGCAAAAGCTGTGTAATGGAAATCTCACTATGGTCATTAAGGCGCAGAGCCCGGCGGGTTTCGCGGAAGAGTACATCATTGAAAGCATCTGGAATAATCGCTTCCCTGCGGGATCCATTCTTCCGGCTGAACGCGAACTCTCTGAACTGATTGGCGTCACTCGCACCACGCTGCGTGAAGTGCTCCAGCGACTGGCGCGCGATGGCTGGTTGACGATCCAGCACGGTAAGCCAACGAAAGTAAACAACTTCTGGGAAACTTCCGGGCTGAACATTCTTGAAACGCTGGCGCGCCTCGATCACGAAAGCGTGCCACAGCTGATTGATAATCTGCTCTCGGTGCGTACCAACATTGCGACAATCTTTATTCGTACCGCTTTTCGTCAGCATCCGGAAGACGCGCTGCAGGTGCTTGCCAGCGCGAACGAAGTGGAAGATCACGCGGATGCCTTTGCCACGCTCGATTACAACGTTTTCCGCGGACTGGCGTTTGCCTCCGGTAACCCGGTGTACGGTCTGATCCTGAACGGCATGAAAGGGCTGTATACCCGTATCGGTCGCCACTACTTTGCCAACCCTGAGGCGCGCAGCCTGGCGCTGGGCTTCTACCATAAGCTCAGCAAGCTCTGTACTGAAGGCCTGCACGATCAGGTGTATGAAACGGTGCGCCGCTACGGCCACGATTCCGGTGAAATCTGGCACCGGATGCAGAAAACACTGCCGGGTGATTTAGCCATTCAGGGCCGCTGAAATAAAAAACCTCTCAAGTGAGAGGTTTTTTTCGCCCGGTGGCGCTTCGCTTACCGGGCCTACAAAACCCGGCAAAAACCATTACAACGTATTCAACCGCGCCGGGCAACGTTCCAGCAGCTCCACGCTGCCATCTTCATTCTGCTGCTCCAGCAGCACATCAAAGCCCCACAGGCGATGCACATGCTTCAGCACCTCTTTGCGTCCTTTATCCAGCGGGGCCCGGTTGTGCGGAATATAGCGCAGCGTCAGGGAGCGATCGCCGCGTAAATCCACGTTCCATACCTGAATGTTGGGTTCAAGGTTGCTCAGGTTGTACTGGGAGGAGAGGCGAGAGCGGATCTCACGGTAACCTTCCTCGTTATGGATCGCAGAAATCTCCAGGTAGTTATTGCGGTCGTCATCCAGCACGGTGAAGAAGCGGAAATCACGCATGATCTTCGGCGACATAAACTGGCTGATGAAGCTCTCATCCTTAAAGTCACGCATCGCGAAATGCAGCGTTTCCAGCCAGTCAGAGCCGGCGATATCCGGGAACCAGTATTTATCTTCTTCCGTTGGCGACTGGCAGATGCGTTTAATGTCCTGGAACATCGCAAAGCCGAGCGCGTACGGGTTAATGCCGCTATACCACGGGCTGTTGTAAGGCGGCTGGAACACCACGTTTGTATGGCTGTGCAGGAACTCCATCATGAACCGCTCGGTGACTTTCCCTTCATCGTACAGATGGTTAAGGATGGTGTAATGCCAGAAGGTGGCCCAGCCTTCGTTCATCACCTGGGTCTGTTTCTGCGGATAGAAATACTGGCTGACCTTACGCACGATGCGCAGGATCTCACGCTGCCACGGCTCCAGCAGCGGCGCGTTTTTCTCCATAAAATAGAGCAGGTTTTCCTGCGGCTCAGACGGGTAGCGACGCGCTTCGGCAACCGCTTTCTCTTCTTCACGTTTCGGCAGGGTGCGCCACAGCATATTCACCTGGCTTTGCAGATACTCTTCGCGGCTTTTCTGCCGCGCTTTCTCCTCCTGAAGGGAGATTTTCTGTGGACGTTTGTAACGATCAACGCCGTAGTTCATCAGCGCGTGACAGGAGTCGAGCAGTTTCTCCACTTCGTCCACGCCATAGCGCTCTTCGCAGTCGGTAATGTACTTACGCGCGAAGATCAGGTAATCGACAATCGAGCTGGCATCCGTCCAGCTGCGGAACAGGTAGTTATTCTTGAAGAACGAGTTATGCCCGTAGCAGGCATGCGCCATCACCAGCGCCTGCATGGTAATGGTGTTCTCTTCCATCAGGTAGGCGATACACGGATTGGAGTTGATCACGATCTCATACGCCAGCCCCTGCTGGCCGTGCTTATATAAGCGCTCCGTTTCAATGAATTTTTTACCAAACGACCAGTGCGGATAATTGATCGGCATCCCGACGCTGGAGTAGGCGTCCATCATCTGCTCGGACGTAATGACTTCAATCTGATGGGGATAAGTATCCAGACGATACAGTTTTGCCACCCGGTCGATTTCGGCGAGATAGACATCCAGCAACTCGAAGGTCCAGTCGGGTCCATCGCTCAGACGTGTGCTGTCCTTATTCAGGGAATCAATAGTAGCCATTAGCGCGCCCTCGTTGTGGGAGCTCTCTCTGTCTGGAGAGCCTCCTGATAAGCATAGATCACCGTGTTAAAAAGCGTGCTGGAGCAGAAATTTTTTCTTTGCGATTTCCCGTTTTTGATGCGGCAAAAAAAGCGGTCTTCACAGAATTTTATACTGGTTAAAAATAACGCGCAGCAGGAGATCCCAAATTCGCCTCATCCCCTGATGTTGGGGGATGTGTGAGGTAAGTCACCATAAAAAAGTCGTATGTTGAATAATATTTTCAACTAGGTTATCAATCTGTAATTAGAAGATTGTTCTTTTGCACATATGGAGTGGCTATGCGTGTTGTCATACTGGGAAGTGGTGTCGTTGGCGTAACCAGCGCCTGGTATTTAAGTCAGGCGGGACATGACGTGACCGTTATCGATCGTGAGTCAGGGCCTGCGCTGGAAACCAGTGCGGCGAACGCCGGACAGATCTCTCCGGGCTATGCCGCGCCGTGGGCGGCACCCGGCGTTCCGCTGAAGGCAATTAAGTGGATGTTCCAGCGCCATGCGCCGCTGGCCATCAGCCTCGACGGCACCCAGTTCCAGCTGAAGTGGATGTGGCAGATGCTGCGCAACTGTGACACCCGGCACTACATGGAAAACAAAGGTCGGATGGTGCGTCTGGCGGAATACAGCCGTGACTGCCTGAAAGCACTGCGCGCCTCCACCGGTATTGAGTACGAAGGTCGTCAGGGCGGCACGCTGCAACTGTTCCGCACGGCGCAACAGTATGAAAACGCCACTCGTGATATTGCCGTGCTGGAAGATGCGGGCGTACCGTATCAACTGCTCGAAGCCAGCCAGCTTGGGCAGGTTGAACCGGCGCTGGCAGAAGTGTCGCACAAGCTGACGGGCGGCCTGCGTTTGCCGAATGATGAAACCGGCGACTGCCAGCTGTTTACGCAGCGTCTCGCGCAGATGTGCGAGCAGGCGGGGGTGAAATTCCGCTTTAATACCGCGGTCGACAAACTGCTGTCAGAAGGCGGCAGTATCTACGGCGTGAAGTGTGGCGATGAAGTCATTAAAGCGGATGCCTACGTCATGGCGTTTGGCTCCTATTCCACCGCGATGCTGAAGGGCATTCTCGACATTCCGGTTTACCCGCTGAAGGGCTACTCCCTGACCATTCCGGTAAAAGAGGACAGCGGGGCGCCAGTTTCCACCATTCTGGATGAAACCTACAAAATCGCCATTACCCGCTTCGATAACCGCATCCGCGTTGGCGGGATGGCGGAGATTGTCGGCTTTAACACCGAGCTGCTGAAGCCGCGCCGTGAAACGCTGGAGATGGTGGTTGGCGACCTGTTCCCGCGTGGCGGTTTTGTCGAGCAGGCAACCTTCTGGACCGGGCTGCGTCCAATGACGCCAGACGGCACGCCAATTGTTGGCCGTACGCCGTTCAAAAACCTGTGGACCAATACCGGCCACGGTACGCTTGGCTGGACAATGGCCTGCGGCTCTGGCCAGCTGCTTAGCGATTTGATATCCGGGCGCACGCCGGCAATTCCGTTTGACGATTTAAGTGCCGCACGCTATCAATCGGGGTTTACCCCTTCGCGTCCACAGCACCTGCACGGCGCGCATAACTAAGGAGTTGTCATGTCCCGTCCTGTTCTGGCTCAGCTCGATTTGCAGGCCCTGAAGGATAACCTGCAAATTGTTCGCCGGGCGGCGCCAGGTTCACGCGTCTGGTCGGTGGTGAAAGCCAATGCCTACGGCCACGGTATCGATCGTATCTGGAGTGCGCTCAGCGCCACCGACGGTTTTGCGTTACTGAATCTGGAAGAGGCCATTCTGCTGCGCGAGCGCGGCTGGAAAGGGCCCATTCTGTTGCTTGAGGGGTTCTTCCATGCCGACGATCTGCCGCTGCTGGATAAGTACCGGCTGACCACCAGCGTTCACAGCAACTGGCAAATTAAAGCGATTCAGGATGCAAAACTGCATGCGCCGCTAGATATTTATCTCAAGGTGAACAGCGGTATGAACCGCCTGGGCTTCCAGCCTGAGCGGGTCCATACGGTATGGCAACAGCTGCGCGCCCTGAAGAACGTGGGCGAAATGACGCTGATGGCGCATTTTGCCTATGCGGAAAAACCGGACGGTATTGCCGATGCGATGGTGCGCATTGAGCAGGCAGCAGAAGGGCTGGATTGCCCACGTTCGCTCTCCAACTCAGCGGCCACGCTGTGGCATCCTGAGGCGCATTATAACTGGGTGCGTCCTGGCATTGTCCTTTATGGCGCCTCTCCCTCAGGCCAGTGGCAGGATATCGCCAACAGCGGCCTTAAGCCGGTGATGACCCTGCGCAGCGAAATCATCGGTGTGCAGACGCTGAAGGCCGGCGACACGGTGGGCTATGGCAGCCGTTACCGGGCGACGGGCGAGCAACGGATTGGTATTGTGGCGGGCGGTTATGCTGACGGCTACCCGCGTATCGCGCCGAGCGGCACGCCAGTCTGGGTAGACGGGGTGCGTACGGGAACGGTGGGCACCGTCTCCATGGATATGCTGGCCGTTGATCTCACGCCATGTCCGCAGGCGGGCATTGGTTCCCCGGTCGAGCTGTGGGGTAACGAAGTCAAAATTGATGACGTGGCTGCCGCGGCGGGGACGGTAGGGTATGAACTGATGTGCGCGCTGGCACCGAGAGTGCCGGTTGTGACGGTGTAACGTGTCTGTGTGCCGGGTAAGCGTTAGCGCCACCCGGCAAAAAACCACTACTCCACGTCCTCTTCCATCGGCCGCAAACCGACTTTCCGCACTGCGTTATCTTCTTTCTCTGCTACGGTCCAGATCATCCCGGCAAACTCCACCTGGTCACCCACAACCGGGGCCGCACCAAGGCGCAGCTGGATGATTTCGCCCAGCGTTTGCTGGTTATCGTCGCCTTCAGCACCTTCATCCAGCCCATAAATCAGGGCCACGTCCGCAAACCTGGCGCTGGCTTCCAGAATAAAATCGCCGAAGAAACGCTGATCCAGCGCCACCGGAGGCGACTGGCTGAACAGTTTACCCAGGGCGGGCAGGTCCCGCTCGCGGCCAATCACACACAGAATATCGCCTTCGCGTAGCCGGGTGCTGCCGGTTGGGTGCAGCAGGACATTATCGCGGAACAGGGCGGCAATTCGCGTTTCCGCAGGCATGTGCAAATCGCGCAGCGATGCCCCCACGCACCATTTATCAGCGCTGAGCTGGTAAACAAACTGTTCCCACGGGTTTTCCGGGTGAATATCCAGCCCCACGCGGGAAACCGGCCAGCCCACAGGAGGAACCACCACTTTGGCTTTTTTCGCCGCCCACCCGAGCGAGGTTCCCTGGAACAGCAGCGAGATCAGAACCACGAAGAAGGCGACGTTAAAGAACAGCCGCGCGTTATCCAGTCCGGCCATCATCGGGAAGACAGCCAGGATAATGGGCACCGCGCCGCGCAGCCCCACCCAGCTGATAAAGACCCGTTCGCGCAGGTTGAAGCCGCGAAACGGCAGCAGACCGGCAAACACCGACAGGGGGCGTGCGAAGAAGATCATCCACGCCGATAAAATCAGCGCCGGAACGGCAATCGGCAGCAGGTCTGACGGCGTCACCAGCAGGCCCAGCACGAGGAACATCCCGATTTGCGCCAGCCAGGCCAGCCCGTCGAAGTTCTGCAAAATGGCGTGACGGTTGCGAATAGGGCGATTGCCCAGCAGGAAGCCGCAGAGATAAACCGCGAGGATCCCGCTGCCGTTCAGCGCAGTGGTGACGGCAAAAATCAGAATGCCGCCGCTCAGGGCAAGCAGCGGGTAGAGCCCCGAAGGCAGCGATATCCGGTTGATCGTCTGCTGAAGCAGGTAACCCCCGGCCAGGCCGAGCGCAATCCCCAGGCCGAACTGCTGCAGGATATGCAGGACAAACATCCAGCTTAAGCCTGTTTCATGCTGCTGGATCATCTCTATCAGCGTGATGGTGAGAAATACAGCCATCGGATCGTTACTGCCGGATTCAATCTCAAGCGTGGAGCCGACGCGTTCGTTCAACCCTTTGCCCCCCAGCAGGGAAAACACCGCCGCCGCGTCGGTTGAGCCAACAATCGCGCCAATCAGTAAACCTTCCATCAGATCGAGATGGAACAGCCACGCCGCCATCATGCCGGTCAGACCGGAGGTAATTAACACCCCGACCGTCGCCAGCGACAGGGCGGGCCCCAGCGCCACGCGAAATGAGCTCGCCTGGGTGCGCATCCCGCCGTCGAGCAGGATCACCGCCAGCGCAAGGTTACTGATCATGTAAGCGAAAGGGTAGTTATCGAAAGGAATACCGCCGATACCATCGACACCCGCCAGCATGCCGATGGCAAGGAAAATAACAAGAATAGGTATGCCGAGACGCGATGAAAATGAACTTAATAAAATACTACAGGTTACGAGCACAGAACCCAGAATGAAAAGACTGATTATCGCTGTGGCATCCAATGTTGTCTTACTCCCACCTCAATGTTAATGCTGTTACTAAAACCCTAACATATTAACGACGGAAACAGCGGTTTATTGAGGGGGATTAACGGCTTTTTTATGCCTTTAAGACCGGATGACCCCCAATCGTTAAACGACTGCCCGTTTCATCATGCTTCAGGATGGCCTGCGCGCCTAACGCCAGGGTGACGGTTTGCTGCTCGTGGCCGAAGTCCAGCCCGGTAATAACAGGAATATCAAGGCGTGAGCGGATGAAATCGACCATCGTTTCCAGCGAGTATCCTGCGTCATAGTCATTCGGCGCGGCACCGGTAAAACTGCCAAGAATAACCGCGGATTGACGTTCCAGAATACCGGCGTAATACAGCTGCAATAACATGCGCTCGACGCGGAACGGATGTTCATTGATATCTTCCAGCACCAGAATGCCGCCGTCAATTTGCGGCAGCCATGGCGTCCCGATGAGCGACACCAGCATTGCCAGATTTCCGCCCCAGAGTTGTCCTTCACACGACCAGTGCGGCCCGTTGCCCCGCCACTCAACGCTGTAGGTCGGGTTTTTCAGGGCGCGCCAGAAGTGTTCCACCGTAAATGGATCAAGCTCGGGTGCCCCGAAATTACCGGCCAGCATCGGGCCGCTGAAGGTCACCACGTTATGCAGCGCGAGCAGCCCGAGCTGGATTACGGTAAAGTCGCTGTGGCCGCAGATAAGCAGCGGATCCTGCTGCTGACGCTTTGCCAGCCCTTGCCAGTCAATACTCTCCAGCAACCGGCTCGCACCATAGCCGCCGCGCACCGCCAGCACGATATTGTTCTCACCCTGCAGGTTCACCAGGCTGTTGATATCATTCAGCCTTTGCGCTTCCGTACCGGCAAAACGCTGCTGGCGGCGGGGGATAATTGTCTGATTTTCTACCGGGTAACCGAGTTCCAGTAAGCGCTCAACGCCCCGCTGTGCCGCCTCCTGGTTGATGCAGTACCCGGACGGCGCGATAAGATGAAACTGAGACATGGCAATTCCTTGCTGAATGAGAATCTAATTGTCTATATCATGCCGCTTATACGTTGCCTGCTTCAAGGGCGATGACCGGCTATAAGGATAGATGACGTGAAATTGAGATGGTTTGCTTTTTTGATTGTGTTGCTGGCTGGCTGTAGTTCAAAACATGACTATCAAAACCCGGCATGGAACCCGGAAGTGCCTGTAAAACGGGCCATGCAGTGGATGCCGATCAGTGAACAGGCAGGCAAGGCCTGGGGCGTCAGCCCGCGACTGATCACGGCGATCATTGCCGTGGAATCCGGCGGTAACCCAACGCTTGTCAGCAAATCTAACGCCGTGGGGCTGATGCAGCTTAAGGCCTCAACCGCAGGGAGAGAGGTCTACCGCTATATGGGCTGGCGTGGTCAGCCGTCAACCAGCGAGCTGAAAAACCCGGAACGCAACATCTCCATGGGCACGGCCTATTTGAGCATTCTGGAACACGGCGTGCTGAAGGGAATCGAGGATCCTGAAGTGATGCAGTATGCGCTGGTGGTCTCTTACGTGAACGGTGCGGGTGCGCTGCTCAGGACGTTCTCATCGGACCGTAAAGAGGCGATAGAAGAGATCAACGACATGGACAAAGACGAGTTCTTTGAACACGTGGTGAAAAATCATCCGGCACCACAGGCTCCGCGTTATATCTGGAAAGTTCAGAAAGCAATGGATGCCATGTAATGCCGTTGTCGGGCGGCCTGTTTGCTGCCCGGCTCCTGTCACAACACTTTATTCGCCCGCTCCCGCGCCTCTCGCTCCAGAGAATAGATAATCCGCTGCAGTTCACGCTCTGCGCCCGGCCCGACGTTCAGGAAGCGGAAGCTCAGACGCGGCGTGACGATCGTTTCATTTTTGCTGTCGACCACCTTACGCTCGCTGATGGCTATCAGCTGCGCATCAAAGTAAAAACGCCCCCAGCCCCCCATATCCAGTTCGATTTGGGTAAATCGCATGCCTTCAACCAGTCCGTCAGGCTTTGGCGTATCCATCAGCGCACCCATGCCGCCCAGGGAGAGGTCAAAAAGGCGAAAGCGGATCTCTTTTTTGTCCGGCATTTTGGCCTTACCAAAATAGGCAGGGTGAAGCGGGGCACTGATACGAAAATATTCACGGCGCTGAACAAACCAGAGGTTGGCCGGCAGCGGGGTGACAAACGCCGGAAGACCACCGTATTCGCTCAACTCCAGGCGCGGCAGGACAAACTCCACTTTTGCGCCGTGCGTTTCTGCCATCACCGAGATTTTCTCCGCCCGCAGCGCGGCGCGGTTTTCATGCTCCTGGCTGCCCAGGTCAATGACCAGCCTCTCTGCAGAAGCATCCAGGATCTTGCTGATGAACTGATTGTTTGACCAGCTGATGCGCAGCGGCACCTCGCCTTTTTGCAGGTCGCGCAATACCCCTAATACAGCCAGCGGATTTTGCTTCAGGAACTGCTCACTGTAATTACTCACGCCGGATGGCTCCTTGATAAATGACAGACTGTCTCTGCGTTATCGGCAGCGTGAAACGAAACTTAATACAAACCGGTGAGTTTTTTTCGCAGTACAGAGAAGTTAAGTCGGTGAGATGAAATCGGTTTTACCGTGATGACCTATACTTACGTTACCTGCGCGGAGGGTTTTCTGCGCATGCGTTAAACCTGCAAGAGGGCATCGCTATGGGTATTATCGCGTGGATCATCTTTGGTCTTATTGCCGGGGCTATCGCTAAACTCATCATGCCGGGAAATGATGGCGGCGGCTTTATATTGACCTGTGTGCTCGGGGTTGTTGGTGCGGTTGTCGGCGGCTGGCTGGCGACCATGTTTGGCTTTGGGGGCGACATTAGTGGATTCGACCTGCACAGTTTCCTTGTGGCTGTGGTGGGCGCCATTGTTGTCCTGGGCATATTCAGGTTGCTCCGACGGGCATAGATGACACAAAACGGCTCTCGCGACAGGGCCGTTTTTTTTGTCGTGATATTGATTTGCTAATCGAAATGATAATAATTGTTGTTCCTAGTTACATATAATCACAAGACGACATTATGAACACCTCACGTTTTGCAGTATGCGCGTTGGCAGGAGCCGTGACGCTGGCATTACAGGCACAGGCATTTGCTGAAGAATCCACCATTCTTGTCACCGGCTCTGAGCAGGGCAGCGTTCTCCCCGCATGGACAAACAGCGCAACCAAATCGGCCGTTGCCGAAAGTAAAACGCCGCAGGTGATCGATACCGTCTCTGCGCAGCAGATCGCGCAACGCCATGCCAACTCCGTGAACGAAATCCTGCGCTATGTTCCGGGTGTTTCGACAGAGCTGCGTGGCAATACCACCTACATGAGCGAATATAAAATCCGTGGTTTTTCCGTTGACCAGGAGTTCTACAACGGACTGCAACTGCCGTATAACGTCACCGGAAATACCAAAGCACGCATCGATCCACTGCTGATTGAAAGCGTTGATATCCTCAAAGGGCCATCTTCTGTGCTCTACGGCGGTGGCTCCCCGGGGGGGCTGGTGAATATTCAGGGTAAAAAGCCACAAAAAACCGCCCATACCGAGTTGGGTTTCAACACCGGCAATCGCAATCTGAAGGAGGGTTATCTCGACTCGACAGGACAAATTGCCGACAGCGACTGGAACTACCGCCTGCTGGGCAAAGCCACGGAAAATGACGATCAGCCCCATACCACGCGCTATGAAAATTATCTGGTTGCCCCGTCCGTGACCTGGGAGCCGGACAGCAAAACGCGTCTTACGGTTGATGCACTGGCGCAAAACTCCCCGAGCCTGTCTCCATCCAACCCGTTGCCGCTTGCTTATCTGCGCTCGAAATATGCCGACCGCCGGGATTATGCCGGGGATGAGTGGAGCGGTTTCAAACAGCGTCAGTGGATGCTGGGCTACAGCTTTGAACATGAGTTTGACAGTGGCTGGGGCTTTAACCAGAAGGCACGGTACTTTGATGTCGACACCCACCAGCGCAGCGTTTATGCCACGGGGACGGGGAGCGCGGTCTACCAGCTTAACCGGTTTGCTTACACCACGGATGAAGATCTGAAGAGCTTCAACATCGATAACCAGGTAACCAAAACCGTGGCGCTGGGAGAGTGGAAACACCACCTGTTGGCCGGGTTTGACTATCAAAAGATGGACTCTCACTTCTACTACCGTTATGCCTCAACAACGCCTGGCATCGATATGCGAAATCCTGACTATTCGCAGATCAATGAACGCGATCTCGGGTTGTATACGGGGCAAAAAAATCGTCTGAGCTATCAGCAAAACGGCTATTACCTGCAGGATCAGGTGGAGTTTGGCGGATTAAATCTGCTGGCCAGCCTGCGTTATGACGATTACCGCTCGGTAACCACCAACTATATGCAGAATGGCGACAAGGCGTGGGTCTCGCAGGACCGCGTGACCAAACGCCTGGGCGCGCTTTACGCGTTTGAGAATGGGCTTTCACCGTTCATCAGCTACTCCGAAGGGTTTGCCCCGGTGTCGCCGCAGGGTACGCTCACGGCTAAAGATGTGAAGCCAACCACCAGCAAGCAGGTGGAAGGCGGGGTGAAATACCTGCTGGCGGATTACGCCACAACCTTTACCGCCTCGGTATTTAATATCCGTCAGAAAAATGTCGTCACCTCCGATCCGGGCTTCCTGAATTACAGCCAGACCGGAGAAGTGGAATCTAAAGGGGCTGAGCTCTCAATCGTCAGCCGCCCAGCGGATAACGTGACCCTGATTGCCAACTATGCCTACACCCATCTGATCAATACCGAAGATGACAAATACCAGGGCAAACGGCCAACGCAGGTACCGGAGAACGCGTTCAACCTGTGGGGGGATTACACCTTTGACAACACGCCGCTGAGAGGGCTGATGCTGGGGGCAGGGGCGCGCTACACCGGTCCAATGGAAATTTCACCGAACAACGATGCGGGCAAACTGGGCGGCACCATGCAGTACGATCTGGCGGCCTCCTATCGTATGGGGGAAATCCTGCCGTCGCTGGAGGGATTGACGCTGAAAGCCAGCGCGCAAAACATCACCAACAAAGAGACGCTGACCTGCTACGACGCGACAAACTGCTGGATTGGGCGTGACCGGACGTATCAGTTGGGGGCGAGCTACAGCTTCTGATTATCGTTTCCCTCTCCCGAAGGGAATGCAGGCCGGGTAGGCGTTAGCGCCCCCCGGCATTGTTCACTTACTGCGCCGTGCTTTTCACCGGCGCAGCCTCATCATTCGCCGCAGGCTGATTCTGCGGCACGCTGTCACATGGTTTCTCTTTCGGACAGACCAGATCCAGCATCTTCAGCGTCACGCCGTTGCTCCAGCCGAATCCATCCTGTAGCGGATACTCACCGCCGCCACCGCCCGTACCGGTGGAGGAGACATCATATTTCTCCACCAGTTTCTGCTCGCGATCGTAGGTATGCTGAACATTTTTCAGGAAGCGCCAGGTGACATCCATCGCGACCTTGTCCTGTCCATAATTCTGCAACCCTTCCGTGGCTACCCACTGCAGTGGCGCCCAGCCATTGGGGGCATCCCACTGCTGGCCGCTGTTGACGGTGGTGGTGGTGATGCCGCCCGGTTTCAGCAGACGTGAGGACGTCGCTGCAGCCACTTTATCCGCGCGATCCTGTGCCGCGGCCTTCACATACAGCGGGAAGAGCGCTGCAGCCGTGAGCTGATTACGCACCTTCTTACTCTTCAGGTCGTAATCCGCATACCATCCCTCTTTATCGTTCCACAGATACTTCTCCATCGCCTTCTGGCGCGCCGTGGCCAGGGCTTCATATTTGCTCGCGCTGGCGGCATCGCCGCTCTCCTGGCTTGCCCGGGCGAGCAGTTTTTCCATCTTGAACATCAGGGCGTTCAGATCCACCGGCACAATACTGGTGGTGCGGATGGTGCCCAGCTTTTGCGGATCGTCCATCCAGCGGGAGCTGAAGTCCCAGCCTGAGGCCGCCGCAGAGCGCAAATCGCGGTAGATTTCGGTTGCCGGGCGGTTAGGGTTGCTTTTGGCGGTGGTGATATCGTCAAGCCACGACTCCGGACGCGGCGTGTCGCGGTCATCCCAGTAGCGGTTAAGCAGCGAGCCATCCTCCAGCTTCACCACGCGTTTGTTGGCCTCTCCGGCCTGCAGCGCATCTGCGCCCTCCATCCAGTAGGCGTACTCCTTTTCCATCTGCGGACGGTATTTCTTCAGCGCCTCGCTGTCGTGCGTGGCCAGCAGTTCCACCATCAGCGAGAAAAATGGCGGCTGGGAGCGGCTCAGATAGTAACTGCGGTTGCCGTTCGGAATGTGCCCCCATGTATCCAGCTCGTAGGCAAAGTTGTCCACCATATCGCTGATTTTGTCCCAGTGGCCGCTTTCCGCTAGCCCTAACATGGTGAAATAGCTGTCCCAGTAGTAGACCTCGCGGAAACGCCCGCCCGGCACGACGTAGGATTTCGGTAAGGGCAGGAGTGAATCCCATTTGTTACTGGCTTTATCGGTGGTACGCGTCAGCACAGGCCACAGCCCGTCAATATGCTCACGCAGGCTCTGCCCCGCAGGAGGAACATATTTGTCCCCTTCCGCGGGAAGCGTGAAGTTCATATCAACAAAATGGCGTAAATCAAACCCGGACTGACGACGCTGCATGCGGTAGTCGGCCAGGATCGTCAGGGGATCGCTTTTTGGTACGGCATCGGCAAAGGTTTTTTGATCGGGGAAGAGTTTGGCGCTCTGGACATCGTTGAAAAGAGGGCCGAGCAAGATATCCGGTGAATTTGTCTGGCCAGAGTTCATCTCTTCCGCGTTGCCTGTCGCGGCAACCGCGAGCAGCGCACTGCCCAGAACCAGAGGTAAGAGGCGAGGGCGCAGCTTTTGAGGTGTTATCATCGGTGCTTCTCCTTATTTCGCTGAGCAGCGGTCACGCTGTAATCATTCACCAGAAAACCTTAGTCGAATATTCCGCGCTTCGCGTGTCGAACATCGCACTTTGCACAAATCCAGACAATTTACCGTTGCGTTTAATGCCCCGGTGGCGCGGCTGAAATATTGATATTGTGAATGGCTGTAGGCGAGAAAATAAATTGCGATCCGTTACGCATAATTTTCCGGATAAAGGCTTTCTTTTAATTATCCCGATCACATAAAGCAAAAAACATAACTTCATGGTGAAAAAACATAATGGATCGCCTCGTTGCGCTCAGGCGAAATTATTGCCAAAGCAGAAACCGGTTTCATCAATAAGGAGTAACGTGATGTCAGTGAGTGAAAAAATTCCGGTCCGGGAAAAAATAGGCTACAGCCTTGGAGATGCCGCGAGTCATATTGTTTTTGACTCCTCGGTCGCCATTCTGGCGTATTACTATACGGATATTTATGGCTTACCCCCGGCCGTAATGGGAACCATGTTTCTTTTGGTCCGCTTATTAGATGCCATTACCGACCCCGTTATGGGAGCGATTGCCGATGCAACATCCACACGCTGGGGACGTTTTCGTCCCTGGCTGCTGGCGATATGCGTTCCTTTTGCGGTGAGTTGCGTGCTGGTATATTCCATACCTGATTTTACTGAAACCGGGAAAATTTATTATGCCGTTGGCGCGTATATATTTATGACCCTGATGTATACCGCCATAAATATCCCGTATTGTTCTCTGGGGGCGGCGCTAACGTCCGATCCGCGTGAAAACCTCTCGTTGCAGTCCTGGCGCTTTGCCATTACGCCAATTGGCGGGGCGCTCGGCACCGCGCTGATTCTGCCCCTGGCGGACTATCTCTACCCCGGCGACAGGGCGACCGGCATCCAGGTGGCGATGGCGCTTTTTGGCGCAATCGGCTGCGTGATGTTTATCATTTGTTTTGTTACCACCAAAGAGCGTGTCCAGCCGATCAAAGAGGAAAATCTGAACATCGCCCGGGACGTTAAAATCCTCTTTCGTAACGATCAGTGGCGCATTCTCTCGATCTACAACTTTATGATGCTGGTGGCGGTGGTGATCCGCGGTGGCGCAGTGGTCTATTACGTGAACACTGTTCTCAACAAGGGGGCTGACGTCATCTCGTTCTTTATGCTGGGCGGGATGCTGGCCTCGATGTTTGGTTCGGTTCTGGCGCAGCCGTTCGGTACCCGTTTTTGCAAGGTTAAACTCTCGTTCTGGATCAATATTCTCAACGCTGCGTTAGGCGTGGCCTGCTTCTGGCTGCCGCTGGAGTTCTGGGGCATTCCACTGATTGCCCATGTGCTCATTCAGATTGTCCAGGGCGGTAACGGCGCGTTGCAGTGGTCAATGATCACTGATGCAAATAATTACGGTGAATGGAAAACCCAACGTCGTATTACAGGTATGAATGTTGCGGCCAATATTTTCGTGATTAAGTTGGGTGTCGCCGTCGGTGGTGCCATTCTGGGTTGGGTGCTGGCCTGGTTTAATTACCAGTCGAACAGTACAGTACAGTCAGAATCCGCCATTCAGGGCGTTATTTTATTGTTCACGTTAATCCCATCACTCTTTTATTTACTCACCGCATTCTCGATCAAATTTTATAAATTAACTGAAAACGTCATGAATGGCGTGGTGAGTGATTTAAACAAAGGCGAATTCGCTAACTCTTAATAGTTGAAGCAGTAAGCCGATAATTCATTTGAATTATCGGTGAGGTTCTCTGTGTCCGTCAGGAAATAATGATTAACTCACGAGGATGGAGTCGATGAAAGTGAAAAATATTGCACTGCTCGTCAGTGCGTTTTGTTCTACCGCAGCAATGGCAGCAAATGATACCCAACGTCTGGAAGATAAACTGGACTTTGTTGAATAAATCGAACTTTTGCTGAGTTGAAGGATCAGATCACGCATC
>NZ_JACASJ010000360.1:0-248 GCF_013391025.1 Enterobacter sp. SECR19-1250
GCTCCGGATGAATATGATGATCTCATATCAGGAACTTGTTCGCACCTTCCCTAGCTGTACCAGGAACCACCTCCTTAGCCCGCGTAATCTCCCTTACGTGGGCTTATTTTTTTCTATACCAAGTCTCGCCTGCGTGCCTGCTGGGTCGTAGACAAAAAACTCCCATGGCCTCTGGAGTGGTTTGATACTCTGGATAGGCTTTGTTGAATAAATCAGATTTCGGGTAAGTCTCCCCCGTAGCGGGTTGT
>NZ_JACASJ010000361.1:0-234 GCF_013391025.1 Enterobacter sp. SECR19-1250
CACAATGACGGGCTGATGCCACTGGATGAAGTCGGACAGGGCGCAGACCCGATAAGCGTTTCTCAGTCTGCCTATGCCCTGTTTAATGGCGTTGGGAAATTGCAGGGGGCGAAGGAAGGGGGAAACCGGGATTTAAAACGCTGGCGCACCGTGGCGATCAGTACCGGGGAAATGGACTTAGAAACCTTCATCGCCACCGCCGGACGCAAGACCAAAGCCGGGCAACTGGTGCGC
>NZ_JACASJ010000362.1:0-233 GCF_013391025.1 Enterobacter sp. SECR19-1250
TGCGTGATCTGATCCTTCAACTCAGCAAAAGTTCGATTTATTCAACAAAGTCACGTGCATAATTCATGATTCCGACTTATCTAGTATCGTGCACAATGGTACGACAACCAATAGACTAATCTCCACGGCAAACTTCCAAAAGAGGAACATAGCCGGTGTAACGCCGAAAGGAGGGGGTGATCCGTCATTCCGCAGCTAATTCCAGAATTTAAATAGCGTGATCTGGCGATCAG
>NZ_JACASJ010000363.1:0-231 GCF_013391025.1 Enterobacter sp. SECR19-1250
ACTGATCGCCAGATCACGCTATTTAAATTCTGGAATTAGCTGCGGAATGACGGTTTATTTCTCCGGGAGAGGACTGGATATTCATTTCCTGGCGTCCACTGACGCCGGATATTGATAAAGCAATCCAGCCTTCCTGATAAGTTGCACTAATTATATCGAATGGCTTCTGTTTGCTGCATGACAGGCTAATGACATCTTTGTCATTTAAATCTTTATTCCCAGCACTGGGTG
>NZ_JACASJ010000364.1:0-221 GCF_013391025.1 Enterobacter sp. SECR19-1250
ATTGAATCGGCTTTTTTCGATAGTCATGTTTTCGGCTCCGTTATGCGGCGTTAAACGCGTCCGGGTAGAGGTTCAGAATGTCGGTAATATCCTGCTGAGATAACCCGTGATGTTCATTAATGGCGGCGTTATGGTTCACAAGCTGGATCACCTTGAGGACATCGCTACGGCAGGAAAAGCGGTAGCGCAGGTGTGCGCCGATACCATCCGGGTTTTTCTCG
>NZ_JACASJ010000365.1:0-217 GCF_013391025.1 Enterobacter sp. SECR19-1250
CGCGTTGCTGCTCTTTGTTCTTGGTAGAGCTGGGTGCCTCAATGATGGTGGCATCCACCAAAGTGCCTTGGGTCATCATGACGCCTGCTTCGGCCAGCCAGCGATTGATGGTCTTGAACAATTGACGGGCCAGTTGATGCTGCTCGAGCAGGTGGCGGAAATTCATGATGGTGGTGCGATCCGGCAGGGCGCTATCCAGGGATAATCGGGCAAACAG
>NZ_JACASJ010000366.1:0-215 GCF_013391025.1 Enterobacter sp. SECR19-1250
CTCGGTAGACTCTATGAGGTAGTTTATTCCTAAATTAGCTGCGGAATGTCGGGTGCATAATAAGCCCTACACAAATTGGGAGATATATCATGAAAGGCTGGCTTTTTCTTGTTATCGCAATAGTTGGCGAAGTAATCGCAACATCCGCATTAAAATCTAGCGAGGGCTTTACTAAGCTTGCCCCTTCCGCCGTTGTCATAATCGGTTATGGCATC
>NZ_JACASJ010000367.1:0-208 GCF_013391025.1 Enterobacter sp. SECR19-1250
AAAAGATCCGAACTTTGTTGGTTCAATGTGCCAGGGTATTCATACAAAAACTGGAACACCAGTCTGGCAAATTGGCCGATTGGGTCAGGGATTTACTGTGCCGGAAAAGCAACTTTGTCGTCACTTGTGCTCTGGCAAATAAGCTGGCCAGAATAGCCTGGGCCCTAACGGCACGACAGCAAACTTATGTAGCATAACGGCAGAAATA
>NZ_JACASJ010000368.1:0-203 GCF_013391025.1 Enterobacter sp. SECR19-1250
CTCCCCGAGGGAATACCGGCGGCAGCGGACATCGTTAACTTAAGATACAAAAGCTATTCGGAGATGGAGGGTCAAGATCAGCCTTTTTCCAGCGGGTGATGATACTGACGTTGCATCTGATATTCTCCATGCATTCACTGTATGTATGTGGGTCTTCCCCGATCATGGTGGGAAGACTCAGAACGCCATATTCAGTTTTCCAT
>NZ_JACASJ010000369.1:0-201 GCF_013391025.1 Enterobacter sp. SECR19-1250
CCTGCGTGCAAAGCAGGCGCTCTCCCAGCTGAGCTATAGCCCCATCGTTTTGCAAACCTCTGTACCGGTAATTTTTCCTGAGACAAGGCGTGGTAACGCGAAGCATACATCAGTATGTGAGCATTGCCGCAACGCAGTATCAGGGAAAATTTGGTAGGCCTGAGTGGACTTGAACCACCGACCTCACCCTTATCAGGGGTG
>NZ_JACASJ010000037.1:0-42334 GCF_013391025.1 Enterobacter sp. SECR19-1250
TAAGAAGAACCCCGTACCGTAAGGTGCGGGGTTTTTTGCTTTTGTTTTCTCCCTCACTCTCACCCTTTCCCTGCAGGAGAGGGCATCAGACCGCACCATTCCCCTCCTGGGCTTTCTCCGGAACTTACCTTGCTAACGAAATTTGTGATCTCCCTCGCAATGTTATTTATAACAAAATAATAACATTTAATTTACAAGGTATTGAGTTCCTTCAGAGCTCAGCATGCCGTTGTTTATGGCAGGAGTATAATCATAATGACCGAAAGCATTACATCGAACGGGACGCTGGTTGCCAGTGATACCCGAAGAAGGGTATGGGCAATTGTTAGTGCCTCATCCGGTAACCTGGTTGAATGGTTCGACTTTTACGTCTACTCATTCTGTTCACTTTACTTCGCACATATTTTCTTCCCGTCAGGAAACACCACAACGCAGCTACTGCAAACGGCAGGTGTATTTGCAGCAGGATTCTTAATGCGGCCGATTGGTGGCTGGTTATTTGGCCGTATCGCAGACCGTCGCGGGCGTAAAACCTCCATGCTGATCTCGGTCTGCATGATGTGTTTTGGTTCCCTTATCATCGCCTGTCTGCCGGGGTATGACGCTATTGGAACCTGGGCGCCCGCCCTTTTATTGCTGGCTCGTTTATTCCAGGGACTCTCCGTTGGGGGAGAGTACGGCACCAGCGCCACGTACATGAGTGAAATTGCACTTGAAGGTCGGAAGGGTTTTTACGCCTCTTTCCAGTATGTCACGCTCATCGGCGGTCAACTGCTGGCCATTCTGGTTGTCGTGATCCTGCAGCAGATCCTCACAGACAGCCAGCTTCATGAATGGGGATGGCGAATTCCTTTCGCGATGGGGGCTGCACTGGCGATCGTGGCGCTTTGGCTGCGCCGTCAGTTAGACGAAACCTCGCAAAAAGAGGTCAGGGCGCTGAAGGAAGCGGGATCGTTTAAAGGACTGTGGCGAAACCGCAAAGCTTTCCTGATGGTTCTCGGTTTCACCGCCGGTGGTTCACTCAGTTTTTATACTTTTACCACCTACATGCAAAAGTATCTGGTGAATACTACGGGAATGCACGCCAACGTCGCCAGCGTCATCATGACCGCCGCGCTGTTCGTCTTTATGCTGATACAGCCGCTAATTGGTGCGCTCTCAGATAAGATCGGCCGTCGCACATCAATGTTGATTTTTGGTGGCATGTCCGCCTTATGTACCGTCCCCATTTTAACCGCGCTTCAGCATGTCTCATCACCTTATGCCGCATTTGCACTGGTGATGCTGGCGATGGTGATTGTGAGTTTCTACACCTCGATCAGCGGAATACTCAAGGCCGAGATGTTTCCGGCACAGGTGCGTGCTTTGGGAGTAGGGCTTTCTTATGCGGTCGCCAATGCCCTGTTTGGTGGTTCGGCGGAGTACGTTGCGCTGTCCCTGAAATCATGGGGAAGCGAAACGACATTCTTCTGGTATGTGACGATCATGGGGGCGCTGGCCTTTATCGTATCCCTGATGCTGCATCGCAAAGGGAAAGGTATTCGTCTTTAATAATGCGCCATCTGCCACACGGCATAGCCGGTCGTGGCACCGGCAACATCCCAGGCAAAATCTTTCAAGCTCCAGCCGCTCCCTGAGGGGCGGCTATCCCATAATTCTTTAGATGCCCCAAGACTGACTGAGAACATCAGGCCGATTGCCGCACTACGATCCCGGCTATACCCCTGGTGCTGGGCGTACTCATTACCGGCAGCGGACAACATCGCGGATGCGAGGAAGTGTTGCGCTTTATCCTGGCCGGACCAACTATCGTTCGCCATATGGCTACAGCCGGTTAAACAGAGGGTCATGACTAACAGAAGAAGACGCATCAACAGCTCCATAAAAAAGCCCTGCGGGTGGCAGGGCCTGGATATTACAGAATACGGCTGATAAGACGATCGATACGGATGCGACGCAAACGGCGAATAAGCTTACGAACCTTCACCGGATAATCGGCAATGCTCTGTAGCTCGCGGTAATGACGAACAACCGTCGTATGTGTACGAATAAGTTCCAGTTCACGTTCACGCTGCGCGGCCAGCTCATGTTGTGGATCGTGGATCAGAATTGCGTTTTCCAGATCCAGACGCCAGGCACGAGGGTTCAGGTTGTTGCCGGTCAGCAGCATCCATTCATCATCAACCCACATTCCTTTGAGATGATAGCTGTTATCTTCATCTTTCCAGAGACGCACCACCAGCTGGTCGGTGTTTACGTAATACTGTAAGCGACTGAGGAAACGACGCAGGTTAATCTCATAAAGGTAGGGCAGGGCGCCGATGATTTTGAAGGGTTGATCTTCAGGAATGAAAAAGTCATTTGCCGTTTTATCACCGACAATGATTTCCACTTTTTTACCGTCGCGCAGCAGCTGAATGATATTGCGCACCAGCACGGCGGGAAGGTTAAAGTACGGCGTACAGATAGTGAGCTTCTGCTCTGCGCACGGCATCAGATGGAAAATCGTTTTGTTCAGCAGGCTGGATTTGCCTAAGCCCACCAGAGGTGTAACGGACAGCTCTTCGTTGTTTGCATCGCCCTGGAAATGATAAACCGCATCGCGCAGCTCCTGGCGGAACGCGCGAACGTCGTTTTTGATTTCCGGGCTTTTCGGGCGATGAGGATCGTCAAGGCGATTCACACCACGGCCATGTACCAGATGTTTATCCACCCAGTTAAACATGATGTCGGCCATCTGCGAATTACGGATTAGATGGTAGCGGTCGTAGCGATACTTATCGAGCTGATGAAGGTAAACATCATTCAGACTCGCGCCACTATAAAGCACGCTGTCATCGATGATGAACCCTTTGAAATGGAGTACGCCAAGCGCTTCACGGGTATTCACCGGCACCCCGTAAACAGGGACATCAACGCCAGGATTTTCCTGCGCCGTGCGGCAATACCAGTCTGCGTTTGTATTTGAAGCAGCAGCGCCAATACGGCCACGCTGAGCGCGGTGCCAGTCAACCAGCACGCGAACATCCAGTTCAGGACGCTGACGCTTGGCTTCGTAGAGCGCATTCAGGATCGCGCGGCCACCTTCATCTTGTTCAAGATAGAGTGCCACAATGCAAATGCGTCGCGTGGCGCTGGCAATCTTTTCCAGAAGCGTCTCCCGAAAATGAGCGGGAGCGTAAAAGAACTCTACATCATCAACTGACTGAGAAATCTTCGGTAGTTGAGCAAGGTGTTGTTGATGTTTATTACGCTTAAATTTTGACAACATCACAGTGCGTTTCTTCTCTGTTCATTGAAGGGTTGTCTGTACCATGCAAACAACATAAGCGGACAATGATACCACCAGTCCCGTCCAAAGTGGGTAACATTTCCAGTAGCTTACTCGGGTTTATCCGGCGATTTCAGAGTGAGGGAGAGGGCAACAATCCCCTCGTCCAGCTGAATATCAACATCAAAACCGAGTTTTCGCGCTAGGGTCACCATACCGCGATTGTTTGGCATAGTAATGCCATTCAGGCGTAACAATCCGTGATCGCGCGTATAACTGATGAGTTTTTCCAGTAGCCGCCGCCCAAGACCCAGGCCTTTAAGATCGGAGCGCACCAGTACGGCAAACTCCGCATCGACGTTATCCGGATCTGAAATAGCACGCGTCACGCCAAGGATCTCATCACCGTTTTCGGAACGACGAACGGCGACAAAGGCCATTTCTCGATCGTAGTCGATCTGGGTCATATTGGCTAAATCATCGTGGGTAAATTCGTTGATTTCGCTGAAGTAGCGATAGTAAAGATCCTCTTTCGTGACCTGAGAGATAAACGTCCGCAATTGCGGTTCGTCTTCCGGCAAAATGGCGCGAAACAGCGAACGCTCACCGTTCTTCATCTCCACCCACTCTTCCAGTTGCAGAGGATAAGGACGGATCGCCAGGCGGCTCTCTCTGTCGCCTTCGAATGGTGCGATATCCAGCGTGACGTCCAGCGCCGTGAACTCATTGCCGGAGGCGAGTAGAGGATGAATGTCCAGCCGCTGGATCTCCGCGCAATCGACTATCAGGTTAGAGACCTGCACCAGGAACTGGCTTAACCCCGCAATATCGAGCGGACGCAGGGCGCTCCGGCCACGAATTTTTTTGCTTTTGATGGCCTGAATAATCAGATAGCGAGCAAGGTTCATGTTCAGCGGCGGTAAGGCCACCACGGCTTGTTCTTCAGGGCGCCATTCCACGCCACCTTCTCCCAGCATGATGAGCGGGCCAAAAACCGGATCGTGCTCAACAACCACCCGCAGTTCCTGTGCGCCCGCGCGGTTCGCCATGCTTTGCACCAGCAGTCCGTGGATCCTGGCCTGAGGCCAGGCCATTTTTACGCGGTCGAAAATAGCATCTGCCGCTTGCTGAACTTCAGCCGCAGTTCGAAGATACAGCATTACCCCCTGCACATCGGACTTGTGGGGAATATCCGGTGAGCGAAGCTTAAGGGCGACCGGATAACCAATCTGTTCGGCAATATGTACTGCTTCCGCGCTGTCGCTGGCGATCCAGGTTGGCAGCGTCTGCATCCCATAGCTACCAAGAATGGGTTGCACTTCGTGAGTGTCCAGCGATGTCGCACCTTCATCGATAGCCTGTTGCAACAGCCGGTGAACGTCGACGGAATTTGCCGTCAGATTGCCGGGCAATGCTGGAGTTTCACGCAACTGTTTCTGGTTACGACGGTACTCCACCATATGCATAAAGGCGGTAATAGTCCCTTCCGGGGTACGGTACGTTGGCAACCCCGCTTCGCTGAACAGTCGCCGTGCCTCCTGAGAGGAGAACTCACCGCACCAGTTGGTGAGCAGAGTGACGTATTTACCACGCGGATGGTTACGCACTGCTTCAATGAGGGCTCGCGCGCTCTCACTGCCAGGAGCGACCGCGCTGGGGGAGTGGATAATCATCAGCGCATCGAAATCCTGACTATCCAGCAAAATAGAAATGGCTTTGATATAGCGATCGCTACTGGCATCATCGCGTAGATCAAGCGGATTCCCGGGGGCAACGCTGATGGGTAAAGCCTCTCTCAGGCGCTGAAGCGTCTCTTCACCGAGCGTGGCCAGCTTGCCATTACGTAACCACAGTTCGTCCAGCGCCAGCGCCGCCGGAGCTGCACCGTTACTGACGATCATTAATTTCTCTCCGCGCAACGGACGCATATGACTCAACGTCTCGACGGCGGAAAAAAGTTCGTGCGTGTCCTGTACCCGCAGTAAACCCGCGCGCTGGATAGCCGCATCCCAGGCGGGATCCATCCCGGAGTGGGAATGCAGCAGGCTCTGTGCTGCAGGGCTGCGTCCGCTCTTGATGACCAGGATGGGTTTATTACGTGACGCGCTGCGCGATGCCGACACAAAACGACGGGCGTCGCTGAGGTGTTCAAGATAAAGCAGGATCGCACTGGTTTTGCTGTCACGCGCCAGAAAATCCAGCAGTTCATCCACGTCGATATCCAGGCTGTCACCCAGGGCGATGAAGTAGGAGAACCCCATCTCACGCTGCTGCGCCCAGTCAAGGATCGTGTTGGATACCGCAGCCGACTGCGAAATAAAAGCAAGTTTGCCTTTACGGATCGGCACTGGAGAAAAGCTGGCGTTCAGTCCTTGCCAGGGGGCGAGTAATCCCAGACTGTTCGGCCCAAGAATACGCATTTGATAGCGGCTGGCGCACGCCAGAAGCTCGGGCTGCTGTTCAGGAGGAGATGAGAGGATAATGCAGGTCTTACACCCTTTCTTGCCGAGTGATTCCAGCAATTCCGGGTTACGTTTCGCATTTGTACAGAGTACGGCCAGATCGGGTACGAAAGGCAGGCTCTGCACATCAGGCCACGCAAGCACCCCCTGAACGGCCTTATAGGCCGGTGTAACGGGCATAACGGGGCCATTAAATCCGCCGGCCAACAGGTTGCGCATCATCAGATAGCCAGCGCGATCCGGTTTCATTGATGCGCCGATGACGGCTATGGATTTAGGACGTAGTAGCGCTTCTAACCCTCGCTGGCTCATGCAGGCCTCCTGTGAATGCAAGCGACCTGATGATTTTAAACGTTTTCTGTCCCGGTTGCTGTGACACTGCCCTTATGAACGGTTTTTCCCGCCAGATAGCGTTCGCGAAAACGGGAGAAATGGCTGCCCAGCGCGCCAGCCGCCTCGGTATCACCCGCTAAATCCAGCAGTGCGATCGCCACTTCGGCGGTGCAGTATTGTCCGTCAGCATGGGCTTCACGTAAGCGGTAGGCCGATACGCGAGAGAGGTCGACAGAAATGATCGGCAGCGCGTCAAGGTAAGGGCTTTTACGGAACATTTTCCGCGCTTCCGTCCAGGTGCCATCCAGCATAATAAACAGCGGTGGTTTTCCGGATGGCGGGGCTGACAATACCTGACGGTCGGCGCCTGCATAGGAGGCGGGGAAAACGACCATCGGCTGATAGTCCGGGCTTGCCACTAATTCGAGCAGGGCCTGAGGAGGCTCCGTGCGCGACCACTGAAACGCGGCCGTATCAGGCAGAATATCGGCGATCAGACGACCCGTATTGCTGGGTTTCATCGGTTCGGTATCAAACATGACCAGGCAAAAACGGCTTTCCGCCGTGGCCGGTACCAGCGTGTCGCACAGGCACACTTTTAACGGCAGCAGGCAGCGCTGGCAGCGACGGATGCGGTTGCCACGAGCGAGAAAAGGGCGAGTCGCGCGGGCAAGGCGTTCGGCGCGTAATTGAAGTACAGCGTTATCAGTCATGGGCGAAAGGGCAGGAAAAACCCCATTTTCGCAGAGGCGGGAACGGGGCACAAGATGTGCCCCGTGAATGTTACAGCGACTCGTTCAACCAGCTCTCGAAAGGCGCTTTGGGTACCGCGCCGTTGAGCATGTCGATGACTTCACCATTTTTGAAAATCATGATGGTCGGAATGCTACGAATACGAAAACGGGCGCTGAGCTCGCGTTCTGCCTCCGTATTCACCTTCACAAAACGCATCTTCCCGCTGCGCTCTTCGGCGACATCTTCAAAGATTGGCGCGAAGTTACGGCACGGGCCACACCATGGTGCCCAGAAATCGACAACCACCGGGAGATCGTCCTTGAGGAGTTTGTCCAGCGTAGCACCTGTAGCGTTAATCACATCGCCATCAAACAACTCATGGCCACAACGCCCGCATTTCGCACCATCCTCGATCCGATCGTCCGGAATGCGGTTAAGAGCCTGACAGTTGGCACATACGGTATTCATAACTAACCTCTGATAGAACCATTGGACAGCGGCAGTATGCCGATAATGTTTCTAATATGTTACATATTATCAATGAGCCTGTTTGAAACGACAATGCGTTTTATTCAATGAGAACAATAGTCACAGGCTTTTGTACGAAATTATGGCTATGCGCTTGCACATCGGGTAATCTGCGCGCTTCGCGCAGCGCTGGTGGAGAAAAGCATGAACGACGAAATGAAAAATAAAAGCGGCAAGGTCAAAGTGATGTATGTCCGCAGTGATGATGACTCTGATAAACGCACCCAAAATCCGCGTACCGGAAAAGGTGGCGGGCGTCCGGCGTCCTCTCGTGCAGACGGTGGCCGTCGCCCCGCCCGCGATGACAGAAACAACCGTGGTGATGACCGAAAACGTGATGACCGCAAGCGTGACGATCGCAAACGCGATGATTTTGCACGTGAGGGGTCGTCACCATGGCGTACCGTGTCCCGCGCGCCTGGCGATGAGACGCCTGAAAAAGCCGATCACGGCGGCATCAGCGGTAAAAGCTTTATCGATCCGGAAGTGCTTCGCCGTCAGCGTGCGGAAGAGACACGCGTGTATGGCGAAAACGCCTGTCAGGCTCTGTTCCAGAGCCGCCCTGAGTGTATCGTTCGTGCATGGTTTATCCAGAGCGTCACCCCTCGCTTCAAAGAAGCCCTGCGCTGGATGGCGGCAAACCGTAAAGCCTACCATGTGGTTGATGATGCCGAGTTGACGAAAGCGTCAGGCACCGAACACCACGGTGGTGTCTGCTTCCTGATCAAAAAACGCAACGGCACAACGGTGCAACAGTGGGTCAGCCAGGCCGGTGCCGATGACTGCGTGCTGGCGCTGGAAGATGTGGGTAACCCGCATAACCTGGGTGCGATGATGCGCAGCTGCGCGCACTTCGGCGTTAAAGGAGTACTGCTGCAGGATGCTGCGCTGCTGGAATCCGGTGCTGCGATCCGTACTGCGGAAGGCGGTGCCGAGCACGTTCAGCCGATCACCGGCGACAGCGTTCTGGATGCCATCGAGCAGTTCCGTAAAGCGGGCTATTCCATTGTGACGACCTCCAGCCATGCCGGTACGCCGCTGTTTAAAGCGACGCTGCCGCGCAAGATGGTGCTGGTGTTAGGTCAGGAACGTGATGGTCTGTCAGACGCGGCACTCTCGAGTGCGGATCTGAGCGTCTCTATTGACGGGACGGGCAATGTGGAAAGTCTGAACGTTTCCGTCGCGACCGGCGTACTGCTGGCGGAGTGGTGGCGTCAGAACAAAGCATAAGCTTTTTATGTGCCGGGCCAGCCCGGCACATTCATTTCCTACTCGCTTTCTGCCGGTAACACGGGCATCCAGTCAATCGGCGTTTCGCCACGTTTTTCCAGCCACTCATTCGCCAGAACAAAATGATTACAGCCAAAGAAACCACGATGGGCTGACAGCGGAGACGGGTGTGGCGCTTTCAACACGTGATGACGCTGACGGTCGATAATCGCCCCTTTCTTCTGCGCATGCGATCCCCACAGTAAAAACACCACTCCTTCGCGATGTTCATTAATCAGACTAATCACTTTATCGGTGAATGTTTCCCATCCAAGGCTGGCGTGAGAGTGCGCCTGACCTGCTCGTACGGTTAAGACGGTATTCAGTAACAGCACGCCCTGGCGCGCCCAGCTTTCCAGATAACCATGATTGGGTCGGGTAAAACCGGGGATCGTTCCTTCAAGCTCTTTATACATGTTCAGCAGAGAAGGGGGGATAGCCACGCCCGGGCGCACGGAGAAGGCCAGCCCATGAGCCTGACCAGGGCCGTGGTAAGGATCCTGACCCAGGATCACCACTTTGACATCGCTCAGTTCGGTATAGCGAAACGCGTTAAATACGTCTTTCTGGGGCGGATAAATCGTCTGGCCAGACTGCCGCTCTGCCGCAACGGTACTGAGAGTGTTGATAAAATAGGGCTGCTGTTTCTCTTCTGCCAGCACATCGTGCCATGTCAGCGGTGTCGTCATCTCGCTCTCCTGCGAATCTCATTCTGCGCCTAGCTTAACCGTTAAATCCTGCGGTGCAAAATTCCATGCGGAAATTAGCCCTAACTCCTTAAATTATGGTTGAAAAATTACAAATTGATTTGAATTGGTAAGGCTGGAAAATTGATCTGAAACAATAAAACCAGACCACACTCTTTGTGTGGTTGGTGATTTTGTTGATTTAAATCAATAAATCGCCGTGGTGTGAATGATATATATACACACAAGAAACAATGGTTTTACCAATTGGCCGCGAAAGGCCGACACCAGTTAATGTAGCCTAAGGGAGGCAACACATGATTACAGGTATCCAGATTACTAAAGCTGCAAACGACGATCTGCTCAACTCTTTCTGGCTGCTGGACAGCGAGAAAAACGAAGCACGCTGTGTGGTAGCAAAAGCGGGTTTTGCGGAAGATGAAATCGTTCCAGTTAATAAGCTGGGCGAAATTGAATACCGCGAAATCCCAATGGAAGTGAAACCAGAAGTGCGTGTTGAAGGTGGTCAGCATCTGAACGTGAACGTACTGCGTCGCGAAACGCTGGAAGATGCGGTTAAGCATCCTGAAAAATACCCACAGCTGACTATTCGTGTGTCTGGCTACGCGGTGCGTTTCAACTCCTTGACCCCGGAACAGCAGCGCGACGTTATCGCGCGTACCTTTACTGAAAGCCTGTAAGGTTTTTAGCCACGGGGGTGGAACAAAAAGCCGGGATATTTCCCGGCTTTTTTTACTCTTCAGTTTTCGCTTCTGACGCAGTACCGCTTGGCTTACGGCGTTTACCAATATTCTTGATATCGCGATGACGCTGCTTCACGCGCGGCTTCTCTTTTTCTTTCTCTTTTCTCTCCGCACGTTTCGCCAGTGCTTTTTTAGACGGTTTGCCCGTCATTTTTTCACTCGGTGCACGCGTGGTTGGGCGCAGGCCATCGACAACGCGGGATTTCAGCGGCTCGTCGATATAGCGACCAATTTTCTGCAGCAGCAGATGGTCGTGCGCTTCAACCAGGGAGATCGCTGTACCTTTACGCCCGGCGCGGCCGGTACGGCCGATGCGGTGCAGATAGGTATCACCGCTGCGCGGCATATCGAAGTTGATCACGTGGCTGACGTCCGGAATGTCAATCCCGCGAGCAGCAACATCTGTTGCCACCAGCACGTTAACGCGGCCATCGGTCAGACGCTTAATGCCTTCGGTACGTTTGATCTGTGCCATCTCGCCTTCGAGGTAGCAGTTGTTAATCCCGGCATTACGCAGCATTTCAGCCAGCTCATGCACACGCTCGCGCTTACGCACAAAGACGATAGTGCGGGTGGCCTCTTCCTGCTTCAGCAGGTGCTTGAGCAATTCAACCTTGTGCTCAAGGTTGTCCGCGCGATAGTACCACTGGTGGATCTTCTTGCGTTCACGGGTTGAAGGCGTTGCCGACACTTCCACCGGATCTTCCAGCAGGCGCTCTGCGAAGTCTTTGATCGCGTCCCCTTCGAGGGTGGCAGAGAAGAGCATTGTCTGGTTGCGCCAGCGCGTCTCGCCGGCGATGTGTTCGATATCCTGCGCGAAGCCCATGTCCAGCATACGGTCGGCTTCGTCCAGAATCAGGGTTTCTACCGCGCGGCAGTCAAAGTTCTCTTCTTTAATGTATTGCAGCAGACGGCCTGTCGTCGCAACGACGATATCCTGGTTTTCGCTGAACACTTCGGCGTGGTTCATATACGCAACGCCGCCGGTGATTGTGGCGATATCCAGATGGGTATTCGCTGCCAGTTCGCGTGCGTGATCGGCAACCTGCATAGCCAGTTCACGGGTAGGCGTCAGGATCAAAATACGCGGCGGGCCTGATTTTTTACGAGGAAAATCGAGCAGGTGCTGCAACACAGGCAGCAAGTAGGCTGCTGTTTTCCCCGTGCCGGTTGGCGCAGAACCGAGCACATCGCGGCCCTCAAGCGCAGGCGGAATGGCCGCTGCCTGAATGGCGGTCGGGCGTGTAAAGCCTTTGCTCTCAAGTGCATTGAGCAGGCTTTCATCGAGTTCAAGTTCGGAAAAAGTCGTTACAGTCATGTTCTACCTCTGTGTGGGGCGCTGATTATAGACGTTACGGCTGTAATCTTCATCTGTTTGTATGGATATCGCTTTTCGGCCACTTCGCTTTCCCCTATGCTACTCCAGTTTCACTTAGAAGGTTGCTCTGACATGTCTCAACTCAAAGCGCAATTGCGCCGCGATGGTTTTACGTTTAAACAATTTTTTGTTGCTCACGATCGCTGTGCCATGAAAGTCGGTACAGACGGTATTCTACTGGGAGCGTGGGCGCCTGTCGCAGGGGTTAAGCGCATTCTGGATATTGGCACCGGCAGTGGTCTGCTGGCATTAATGCTGGCTCAGCGCACGGATGAGCATGTCACCATTGTTGCGGTTGAACTGGATGCACAGGCCGCAGGGCAGGCGAGTGAAAATGCGCTCGAATCCCCCTGGGCAACCCGAATTAAAGTTGAATGCGCGGACGTACTGGCCTGGGCACCAGAGCAAACGGCGCGTTACGATTTGATCGTCAGTAACCCTCCCTACTACGCGCCCGGCGTGGAGTGCGGTACGCCTGAGCGCGAACAGGCTCGCTATACCGGTTCGCTCGATCATAAAGCCCTGTTAACCAGCGCGGCGAATTTAATTTCCGAAGAAGGGTTCTTCTGCGTGGTTCTTCCCGAAAGCACCGGCAATACCTTTATTGAGATCGCACGGGAGATGGGCTGGAACTTACGGCTGCGTACCGATATCTCGGATACGGAAGGGCGGTTACCACACCGGGTCTTGCTGGCGCTTTCGCCAAAAGAGGGTGAATGTTTTAACGACAGGATGGTTATCCGTGGGCCAGACCAGCGTTACTCCGAAGATTACACTGCGCTGACCCAGGCATTTTATCTGTTTATGTGACGCTGCGGGGAGAGAACCGACGGGCCGGATTCAGGCAGCATGTCGGGATAGTCCAGGGTGTAGTGTAAACCCCGACTCTCTTTACGCATCATCGCGCAGCGAACAATCAACTCGGCAACCTGCACCAGGTTACGCAGCTCCAGCAGATTGTTGGAAACGCGGAAATTGGCATAATACTCATCAATTTCCTGCTGCAGCATGGTGATACGGCGTAAGGCTCGCTCAAGACGCTTCGTCGTGCGTACAATGCCAACGTAGTCCCACATAAATAGCCGAAGCTCATGCCAGTTATGCTGGATCACAACCAGCTCATCCGGGTTTTCCACGCGGCTCTCATCCCAGGCCGGTAAGTGCTCAGCGTGGCGGGCATACGGCATGCGTTTGGTTATATCCACCGCTGCGGACCAGCCGTAAACCAGACACTCCAGCAACGAATTAGATGCCATGCGGTTCGCGCCATGCAGCCCGGTATAGCTCACCTCGCCGATGGCATACAGACCATCCACGTCCGTACGGCCATGATCGTCAACCATGACGCCACCACAGGTATAGTGAGCGGCTGGCACAATCGGTACCGGGTCACGCGTCAGATCAATCCCAAGGCTGAGCAGCTTTTCATAAATCATCGGGAAATGCTGACGGACAAACTCAGCCGGTTTGTGGCTGATATCCAGATACATGCAATCCACGCCAAGACGTTTCATCTCGTGATCGATAGCGCGGGCGACGATATCACGCGGCGCGAGCTCGCCTCGCGGGTCAAAGTCCGGCATAAAACGTGAGCCGTCCGGTCGTTTCAGATACGCGCCTTCACCGCGCAGGGCTTCCGTCAGCAGGAAATTGCGCGCCTGCGGATGAAACAGCGCGGTCGGGTGAAACTGGTTGAACTCAAGATTGGCAACACGACATCCGGCGCGCCAGGCCATGGCGATACCATCACCAGAGGCAATGTCCGGGTTGGTGGTGTATTGATATACTTTGGAGGCGCCACCTGTTGCCAGCACCACGGCTTTCGCCTGACAGGTTTCGACCTTTTCTTTATTACGATTCCAGACCCAGGCCCCCACCACCCGGCGCGTGCCCGGCAGGCCGATTTTGTCAGAAATAATCAGGTCAACGGCATTACTGCGCTCAAGCACCCGAATATTAGGATGGCTGAGCGCCTTGCTGACCAGGGTGGTTTCCACCGCTTTACCGGTGGCATCTGCAGCGTGCAGGATCCGGCGATGGCTGTGTCCGCCTTCGCGGGTAAGGTGGTAACTCTCTTCGCCGTTTGGCTGAACCTGAGTATCAAACAGTACACCCTGGTCAATAAGCCACTGGACGCAGTGACGCGCATTGCTGGCGACAAATTCCGCAGCATGTTCATCGACGATCCCAGCTCCGGCAATCAACGTATCTTCGACGTGTGACGCAATGCTGTCTGTTTCATCAAACACGGCGGCAATTCCGCCCTGGGCATAAAATGTGGAGCCTTCGCTCATCGGTCCTTTACTCAGAACAATTACGCTCTGATGCTCAGCCAGACGCAGCGCCAGCGAGAGTCCTGCCGCGCCGCTACCGATGATCAGTACATCACAATGTAGTTCAGGTGTTGTGTTCATGATTTTTTGTTTAATTTACTAAACAGTGTTTGGGCAGAATAGCACTCCGGTGCGAGATATCGCACGTTTTTTTTATTCTCAGTTGCAATGACTAAACGCACATGCGCGGATTTCCGGCATGTAAAAGAAGGAAAATATTTTGCGAAGCAGATCGTTAGCTTCAGATTTTGTGGTGAAATAAAGCCTGGGTTGCGTTACTCTTCTGACCGGATAAGAGATGTTTGAAGTCAGAAAGTGGGTATGTATCGTGAACAGACTTATAATGAGAGAAAATAAACAGTCTGTGACGCGATGAACAAAAACAAAGGCGTTACGGAACTTATTGAAGAATAGACACTCCAACTCGGTGCTTGCTCAAAAGTGCGGGATTTGTAGAGTGGCGTTTCGATAACGCGTGGAATTTTGGTTTGGGGAGACATTACCTCGGATGAGCGAGCAGTTAACGGACCAGGTCCTGGTTGAACGGGTCCAGAAGGGAGATCAGAAAGCCTTTAACCTACTGGTGGTGCGCTACCAGCATAAGGTGGCGAGTCTGGTTTCCCGCTATGTACCGTCAGGTGATGTGCCTGATGTTGTACAAGAGTCTTTTATTAAGGCCTATCGCGCGCTGGACTCGTTCCGGGGAGATAGTGCTTTTTATACCTGGCTGTACCGTATTGCGGTCAATACGGCAAAGAATTATCTGGTCGCTCAGGGCCGTCGTCCGCCTTCAAGTGATGTGGACGCAATCGACGCCGAAAACTTCGAAAGTGGCGGTGCGCTGAAAGAAATTTCGAACCCTGAGAACTTAATGTTGTCAGAAGAACTGAGACAAATTGTTTTTCGCACGATCGAGTCGCTCCCGGAAGATTTACGCATGGCAATTACGTTACGGGAGCTTGATGGTCTGAGCTATGAAGAGATAGCCGCTATCATGGATTGTCCGGTCGGCACGGTACGTTCACGAATTTTCCGTGCGCGAGAAGCTATTGATAATAAAGTTCAACCGCTTATCAGGCGTTGACGATAGCGGGATACTGGAAAAGGTATTAGGCATGCAGAAAGAAAAACTTTCCGCTTTAATGGATGGTGAAACGCTGGATAGTGAGCTGCTCAATGAGTTGTCTCATTCTCCCGAAATGCAAGAGACCTGGGAGAGTTACCATCTCATCCGTGACACCCTTCGTGGTGACACCAGCGAGGTTATCCATTTCGATATCTCAGCCCGCGTGATGGCGGCTATTGAGAATGAGCCTGTTCATCAGACCACTCCGCTGATTCCTGAAGCTCAACCTGCACCAAACCAGTGGCAGAAAATGCCGTTCTGGCAGAAGGTGCGTCCGTGGGCCAGTCAACTTACCCAAATGGGTGTGGCGGCATGCGTATCGCTTGCAGTTATCGTTGGCGTCCAGCACTATAATACTCAGTCTGAAACTAATCAGCAGCCAGAAGCGCCAGTGTTCAATACACTGCCGATGATGGGCAAAGCCAGCCCGGTAAGTTTGGGTGTACCGGCTGATGCCTCCGCCAGTGGCGGTCAGCAACAGCAGGTTCAGGAGCAGCGCCGTCGCATTAATGCGATGTTGCAGGATTATGAGTTGCAGCGTCGTCTGCACTCAGAACAGCTTCAGTTTGAGCAGGCACAAACCCAGCAGGCTGCTGTGCAGGTGCCAGGAAACCAAACTTTAGGAACGCAATCGCAGTAATGAAGCAACTTTGGTTCGCCATGTCTCTGATGGCGGGTAGCCTGTTCTTCTCTGCCAACGCCTCGGCTGATGTTTCATCCGGGGCGTTGTTGCAGCAAATGAATCTGGCCAGCCAGTCACTCAATTACGAGTTGGCATTTATCAGCATCAATAAGCAGGGCGTCGAGTCGTTACGCTATCGCCATGCCCGTCTTGATAATCAGCCGCTCGCGCAACTTTTACAGATGGATGGCCCGCGTCGGGAAGTGGTTCAGCGTGGTAACGAAATCAGCTATTTCGAGCCAGGCCTGGAGCCTTTTACCCTCAATGGCGACTATATCGTTGATTCTCTGCCATCGCTCATCTACACCGACTTCAAGCGCCTTGCCCCTTACTACGATTTTATTTCGGTAGGGCGTACGCGCATCGCTGACAGATTGTGTGAAGTGATCCGCGTTGTCGCCCGCGACGGGACGCGTTACAGCTACATTGTCTGGATTGATGCCGAAACCAAGCTTCCAATGCGTGTAGACCTGCTTGATCGCGATGGTGAAACGCTGGAACAGTTCCGCGTTATCTCCTTTAGCGTCAATAATCAGGTGGGTAATAGCATGCAGAATCTGGCGAAAGCCAGCCTGCCGCCGCTGCTTTCCGTTCCGGCGGGAGATTCCGTGAATTTCAACTGGGTTCCTTCCTGGATCCCGCAAGGCTTTACGGAAGTATCAAGCAGCCGCCGACAACTGCCTACCATTGAAACGCCGGTTGAATCGCGCCTCTACTCCGATGGCTTGTTCAGCTTCTCGGTGAACATCAATCGCGCGACGGCAAACAGTGCCGAACAAATGCTGCGTACCGGACGTCGAACAGTCAGTACCACGGTACGCGACAACGCGGAGATCACCATCGTCGGCGAATTACCCCCGCAAACGGCGAAGCGTATTTCTGACAGCATCAAATTCAGGGCTGCACAATGATTAAAGAGTGGGCTACGGTTGTATCATGGCAGGACGGTGTTGCGCTGGTAAGCTGTGATGTAAAGGCCTCCTGTAACAGTTGTGCATCCCGGGCAGGTTGCGGCAGCCGCGTGCTAAATAAGCTCGGGCCGCAAACCTCGCACACGCTTTCCGTGCCAAGTGAGCAACCGCTGGTGGCAGGACAGAAGGTGGAACTGGGCATTGCCGAAGGCAGCCTGTTGGGTTCCGCAATGCTGGTTTATCTCTCCCCGCTGGTGGGGCTCTTTGTGATGGGCGGCGTGTTTCAGATGCTGTTTGGTACCGATGCGGCGGCCATGTGCGGCGCTGCATTGGGAGGTGTGGGTGGTTTCTGGCTTGCCAAAGGTTTCTCCCCTAGGCTCGCAGCCCGCGAAGCGTGGCAGCCTGTTATTCTCAGCGTAGGGCTGGCACCAGACCAACTTCGTGTTGAGACGCTCTCCTCTGAGGCCCGGTGATCCATCGGGCTTTATCATCATTTACATCTTAAAAAAGAAAACGCCATTTCTTCACGCTATACCTGGGGCTAAGTGCATTTCCAGGTAACGGAGATGTAGTGTAGAATGCTGCGTTTTCGCACTGAAAAACGTCAGGCTAAGAACAGCGGCCTCCAGGAATTCGTAAGGCATAATTATTTAACTATATGAAGAACATACGTAACTTTTCGATCATTGCTCACATTGACCACGGTAAGTCGACGCTGTCTGACCGTATTATCCAGATTTGCGGTGGCCTGTCTGATCGTGAAATGGAAGCCCAGGTTCTGGACTCCATGGACCTGGAACGCGAACGTGGTATCACCATTAAAGCGCAGAGCGTCACGCTCGATTACAAGGCGGCTGATGGTGAAACCTACCAACTGAACTTTATCGACACCCCAGGCCACGTTGACTTCTCCTATGAAGTTTCTCGCTCGCTGGCAGCCTGTGAAGGCGCGCTGCTGGTGGTGGATGCGGGGCAGGGCGTAGAAGCTCAGACCCTGGCAAACTGCTACACGGCGATGGAAATGGATCTCGAGGTGGTGCCGGTTCTGAACAAGATCGACCTGCCAGCCGCTGACCCTGAGCGCGTGGCGGAAGAGATTGAAGATATCGTCGGAATTGACGCGACCGATGCCGTGCGTTGCTCGGCCAAAACCGGCGTGGGCGTTACCGATGTGCTGGAACGTCTGGTGCGTGATATTCCGCCACCAGAAGGTGACCCGGATGCCCCACTGCAGGCGCTGATTATCGACTCCTGGTTCGATAACTATCTGGGCGTTGTCTCGCTGGTGCGTATTAAAAACGGCACCATGCGTAAAGGCGACAAAATTAAGGTGATGAGTACCGGCCAGGTTTATAACGCAGACCGTCTCGGGATCTTCACACCAAAACAGGTTGACCGTACCGAGCTGAAATGCGGCGAGGTGGGCTGGCTGGTTTGTGCCATTAAAGACATTCTCGGTGCGCCAGTGGGCGATACCCTGACCGGCGCGCGTAACCCGGCAGAAAAAGCGCTGCCAGGCTTTAAAAAGGTGAAACCACAGGTTTATGCCGGCCTGTTCCCGGTCAGCTCCGACGACTACGAGAACTTCCGTGATGCGCTCGGCAAGCTGAGCCTTAACGACGCCTCTCTGTTCTACGAGCCAGAAAGCTCCACGGCGCTCGGCTTCGGCTTCCGCTGCGGCTTCCTTGGTCTGCTGCACATGGAGATCATTCAGGAACGTCTGGAACGTGAATACGATCTGGATCTGATCACCACCGCGCCGACCGTAGTGTACGAAGTGCAGACCACCAACAAAGAGATCGTCTACGTCGACAGCCCGTCCAAGCTGCCGCCGCTGAACAACATCGATGAGTTGCGTGAGCCAATCGCAGAGTGTCATATGCTGCTGCCGCAGGAATATCTGGGTAACGTTATCACGCTGTGCGTGGAGAAACGTGGCGTTCAGACCAACATGGTTTACCACGGTAACCAGGTTGCGCTCACCTATGAAATCCCAATGGCGGAAGTGGTTCTCGACTTCTTCGACCGTCTGAAGTCTACGTCTCGTGGCTATGCGTCACTGGATTACAACTTCAAACGCTTCCAGGCTTCGAACATGGTACGTGTGGATGTGCTGATCAACGGCGAACGTGTTGATGCGCTGGCCCTGATCACCCACAACGACAATGCCCCGTACCGTGGCCGTGAGCTGGTTGAGAAGATGAAAGATCTGATCCCGCGTCAGCAGTTTGATATCGCGATTCAGGCGGCCATCGGCAACCACATTATCGCCCGCTCTACCGTGAAACAGCTGCGTAAAAACGTTCTGGCGAAATGCTATGGCGGTGACGTCAGCCGTAAGAAAAAGCTGCTCCAGAAGCAGAAAGAAGGTAAGAAGCGTATGAAGCAGGTCGGTAACGTCGAACTGCCGCAGGAAGCATTCCTTGCCATTCTGCATGTTGGTAAAGACGGCAAATAACCCTAAGGAGTTGGCATGGCGAACATGTTTGCCCTGATCCTGGTCATCGCTACCCTGGTGACAGGTCTGTTGTGGTGTCTGGATAAGTTTATTTTCGCCCCAAAACGCCGTGAACGTCAGGCTGCCGCGCAGGCAGCCACAGGTGATGGGCTTGATGCGAAAACCCTGAAGAAAGTTGGCCCGAAACCGGGCTGGCTGGAGACCGGGGCATCGGTATTCCCGGTGCTGGCGATTGTGCTGGTGGTGCGTTCGTTTATTTACGAGCCGTTCCAGATCCCGTCAGGCTCCATGATGCCAACGCTGCTGATTGGTGATTTTATTCTGGTCGAGAAGTTTGCCTATGGCATTAAAGATCCGATCTACCAGAAAACGCTGATCGAAACGGGCCATCCGAAACGTGGCGACATTGTGGTGTTTAAATACCCGGACGATCCACGCCTTGACTACATCAAGCGCGCGGTGGGTCTGCCGGGTGATAAAGTCACCTACGATCCGGTTGCCAAAGAAGTGACCGTTCAGCCTGGCTGCAGCTCCGGTACCGCGTGTGAAAACGCGCTGCCAATCACCTACTCAAACGTTGAGCCAAGTGATTTTGTGCAGACCTTTGCCCGTCGTAACGGCGGTGAAGCGACCAACGGTTTCTTCCAGGTGCCGAAAGATGAAACCAAAGAGAACGGTATTCGTCTGGTCGAACGTAAAGAGACGCTGGATGATGTGACGCACCGGATCCTGACCGTGCCAATTGCGCAGGATCAGGTCGGGATGTATTACAAACAGCCAGGTCAGCAGCTGGCCACCTGGATCGTACCGCCGGGACAGTACTTCATGATGGGCGATAACCGCGATAACTCCGCGGACAGCCGTTACTGGGGCTTTGTGCCGGAAGCGAATCTGGTGGGTAAAGCAACCGCAATCTGGATGAGTTTCGAGAAACAGGAAGGCGAATGGCCGACCGGGGTACGCCTGAATCGTATTGGCGGGATCCATTAATTCTCAATAATTGAACACGTAGTCGCTTTAATTAGCGGCTACGTGAATTATTTCAGCGATAAATCTCTTCGAACTAACGACATCCCCTGTCGTTGTGTATAGAATATTCCCCCGAAGTTTAAGGTTGGCCCTGCAAGGGTGCCACGGCACACGAAACCGCGTTGGTTTTCTCAGGTCGGTTTCGTGTGCTGCATTTTTGACGCATTCATTTATTGGTATCGCATGAACCCCATCGTAATTAATCGGCTTCAACGGAAGCTGGGCTACACTTTTCATCATCAGGAGCTGTTGCAACAGGCATTAACCCATCGCAGTGCCAGCAGCAAACACAATGAGCGCCTCGAATTTTTAGGTGACTCTATTTTGAGTTTCGTGATTGCTAATGCGCTTTATCATCGTTTCCCGCGTGTGGATGAAGGTGATATGAGCCGCATGCGCGCCACGCTGGTAAGGGGGAACACCCTTGCGGAAATCGCACGCGAATTTGAACTGGGCGAATGTCTGCGTCTTGGGCCGGGTGAACTGAAAAGCGGCGGCTTCCGTCGTGAATCTATTCTTGCCGATACGGTTGAGGCATTAATCGGTGGCGTGTTCCTGGACAGCGATATCCAGACCGTAGAAAAACTGATCCTGAACTGGTATCAGACCCGTCTGGATGAAATCAGTCCGGGCGATAAACAAAAAGATCCGAAAACGCGTTTGCAGGAATATTTGCAGGGTCGTCACCTCCCTCTGCCATCTTATCTGGTGGTGCAGGTGCGTGGTGAAGCGCACGATCAGGAATTTACCATCCATTGCCAGGTCAGTGGCCTGAGTGAACCGGTGGTGGGCACAGGTTCAAGCCGTCGTAAGGCTGAACAGGCTGCCGCCGAACAGGCGTTAAAAATGCTGGAGCTGGAATGAGCGAAGAAAAAACCTATTGCGGATTTATTGCCATCGTCGGACGTCCGAACGTGGGTAAATCCACCCTGCTGAATAATCTGCTTGGGCAGAAGATTTCGATCACCTCGCGTAAGGCACAGACCACGCGTCACCGCATTGTCGGTATCCATACTGAAGGCGCGTATCAGGCGATCTACGTCGATACCCCAGGCCTGCACATGGAAGAGAAGCGTGCCATTAACCGCCTGATGAACAAAGCGGCGAGCAGCTCGATTGGTGACGTGGAGCTGGTTATTTTCGTTGTGGAAGGCACCCGCTGGACGCCGGACGACGAAATGGTCCTGAACAAGCTGCGTGACGGTAAAACGCCGGTGATCCTCGCGGTCAACAAAGTGGATAACGTACAGGAAAAAGCCGATCTGCTGCCGCACCTGCAGTGGCTGGGTAGCCAGATGAACTTCCTCGACATCGTTCCGCTGTCTGCAGAGACCGGTCTGAACGTGGATACCATCGCCGGTATCGTGCGTAAGCATCTGCCGGAAGCGACTCACCACTTCCCGGAAGATTACATCACCGATCGTTCTCAGCGCTTTATGGCTTCTGAAATCATCCGCGAAAAGCTGATGCGTTTCCTTGGCGCAGAATTGCCGTACTCCGTGACGGTCGAGATCGAGCGTTTCCAGAGTAACGAGCGTGGCGGTTACGACATCAATGGTCTGATCCTCGTTGAGCGTGAAGGGCAGAAGAAGATGGTCATTGGCAACAAAGGCGCCAAGATCAAAACCATCGGTATCGAAGCCCGTAAAGACATGCAGGAGATGTTTGAAGCACCGGTTCACCTGGAGCTGTGGGTGAAAGTGAAATCTGGCTGGGCCGATGATGAGCGTGCTCTGCGCAGCCTCGGTTACGGCGAAGATCAGTAAACCAAGACGACGCGCAAATGGAAGGCTGGCAGCGCGCTTTTGTTCTGCATAGTCGTCCCTGGAGCGAAACCAGCCTGATGCTGGACGTCTTCACGGAAGAGTCGGGTCGCGTGCGCCTTGTTGCAAAAGGCGCACGTTCCAAACGTTCCAACCTCAAAGGCGCCTTACAGCCCTTTACGCCGCTGCTGGTCCGCTTTGGCGGGCGAGGGGAAGTCAAAACCCTGCGCAGCGCTGAAGCCGTCTCTCTGGCGCTTCCCCTTTCTGGCATCACGCTTTACAGCGGTCTGTACGTCAATGAACTCATTTCACGCGTTCTTGAACATGAGACTCGCTTCTCTGAACTTTTCTTCGATTATCTGCACTGTATCCAGGCCCTTGCTGGCGCAACCGGTTCGCCTGAACCCGCCCTGCGCCGTTTCGAGCTGGCGCTGCTGGGTCACCTGGGATATGGCGTCGATTTTCTGCATTGTGCGGGGAGTGGAGACGAGGTCGAAGACGGGATGACCTACCGGTATCGGGAAGAAAAAGGGTTTATCGCCAGCGTCGTGATTGATAACAACACCTTTACCGGACGCCAGCTCCGGGCGCTGTATGAGCGCGAATTTCCGGACCAGGATACCCTTCGTGCTGCAAAACGCTTTACCCGGATTGCGCTCAAGCCGTATCTTGGGGGCAAACCCCTGAAGAGCCGCGAATTGTTCAGGCAGTTTATGCCGAAACGATAACGTTTTATCCCTCACCCCAGCCCTCTTACGGAGGGAGAGAGGGAAGGAAAATGAATCAAAATACCGAGGATTGTCATGGCTGAATTACTGTTAGGCGTCAACATCGATCACATCGCCACGCTGCGTAATGCTCGCGGCACGGCTTATCCCGATCCGGTTCAGGCGGCGTTTATTGCTGAGCAGGCTGGCGCCGATGGCATTACCGTTCATCTGCGCGAAGACCGCCGCCACATCACTGACCGTGACGTGCGTATTCTGCGTCAGACGCTGGATACCCGGATGAACCTGGAGATGGCGGTCACGGAAGAGATGCTGACGATTGCCTGTGACACCAAACCGCATTTCTGCTGCCTGGTACCGGAGAAGCGTCAGGAAGTGACCACCGAAGGCGGTCTGGACGTGGCGGGGCAGCGTGACAAAATGCGCGATGCCTGCAAACGTCTGGCGGACGCGGGTATCCTGGTTTCTCTGTTCATTGACGCTGATGCGGAGCAGATCAAAGCGGCGGCTGACGTGGGCGCGCCGTATATTGAAATTCACACCGGCTGCTACGCCGATGCCAAAAACGATGCCGAGCAGGCTAAAGAGCTGGAGCGTATCGCGAAAGCGGCTACTTACGCCGCGAGCCTGGGTCTGAAGGTTAACGCAGGGCATGGGCTGACCTACCACAACGTTAAAGCCATCGCCGCCCTGCCGGAAATGCATGAGCTGAACATCGGCCACGCCATTATTGGCCGTGCGGTGATGAGTGGCCTGAAAGAGGCGGTTTCAGAAATGAAACGCCTGATGCTGGAAGCGCGTCAGTAATGGCTATTCTGGGCTTAGGTACCGACATCGTCGAGATAGCCCGCATTGAAGCGGTGATCGCCCGTAGTGGCGATCGCCTGGCAAGGCGCGTGCTGAGCGATAACGAATGGGCCATCTGGGAAGCGCATCAGCAGCCGGTACGTTTCCTGGCCAAGCGCTTTGCCGTTAAAGAGGCAGCGGCCAAAGCCTTTGGCACCGGTATTCGTAACGGTCTGGCGTTTAACCAGTTTGAAGTGTTTAACGATGAGCTGGGTAAGCCGCGCCTACGTTTATGGGGCGAGGCCTTGAAGCTGGCAGAGAAACTCGGCGTGGCGCACATGCACGTGACAATCGCGGATGAACGGCACTATGCCAGCGCAACGGTGATTATCGAGAGTTAAAGTTTGTCCGCGTGATGCATCAGGACAAACTTATCCCACAGCTGCTCTTCGCTTTCGACGTGTGCCGGATCCTTCAGGATGGTATTGGGGATCGGGCACACCTTCTGGCAGGTCGGCGTTTCATAGTGGCCAATGCACTCGGTGCAACGGTCAGTGTTAATCTCATAAATGCTGTCGCCCATCGAAATGGCCTGGTTAGGGCATTCCGGTTCGCACATATCGCAGTTGATGCATTTTTTGGTGATTAACAGCGCCATCAGGAAATTCTCAGAAACAACACAAACAGGGCGGGCATTATACGCTCATTCGTTGTTCAAACCAGTTTTTTTACCAGCTCTTCGCTGTGACGAATCCGCTCAGGCGCATGCTCCAGATCCTGCTGCACCAGCGCCATAAACAGCAGATCCGTCAGCATCATTTGCGCGCTGGTGGACGAAATAGCCGCGCTGCGCGTGGCCTGCTCCTCGGCAATGGTATACAAACAGCGCGTTGCCCGCTGCTGCAGTGCATTGGGCGTAAAACCGGTAATAGCCAGAATTTTACCACCCACACGCAGGGCCTCGTCGGTGGCCATGTTGATTTCACGGCGTTCCCCGGTATAGGAGATCGCCAGCAGCAGATCGTCAGGATCCATGGCCTGCACTGTCGCCAGCAGGGCATGCATATCCTGTTCGACGATGGCGTTATACCCGATTTTCGTCAGCTTCCAGCCAAAATTACGCGCCACCAGCCCGGATGCACCGATGCCGGTCAAAATGATCCGTCGTGCCGCACGCAGCATTGCCACGCTTTCCAGTAATTTTTCTTCAGTGTTGACATCAAGAGTGGCGTGCATGGCCGCGACGTTCTCTTTGATTAACTTCTCGCCCACCAGACGCATGGGATCATCGCCACGGATCTGATTATGCACCGGCATGGATTGCGGATTGGGGTTACTCACCAGGGCTTCGCTAATCGCCAGTTTCAGGGCCGGGAAGCCCTTAAAGCCAATCTTCTGGGCAAACTTCACCACGCTGGACTGGCTCACACCCGCTTCGCTTGCCAGCTGCTGAGAGCTGAGATGGCGGGCATGGTCGGGCTGAGAAAGCAAAAAATCCGCCAGCTTTTTGTCGCTTTGAGCAAAGCCTGCATAACGCTGGCGAATGCGAATTAAACAGTTCATACGTTCTCCTGGCGAAAATGTGATTGTCTGCGCAAATACGAATTTTGCTCGCCTGAATGAATTTTATATTCCATTATAGTGCGATTATTATGAATTAAAAATTCCAGAGGTAAAAAAGATGAATCTTGGCTCACTTGTATCTGAAACGCGTAACCCGCAAACCATGGATCTGGATGCTCTCTCCACCCTGGAGCTGGTTAACCGTTTTAATCAACAGGATACGCTGGTCGCACTGGCAGTGAAAGAGACATTACCAGAGGTGGCGAAGGCCGTCGATGCTGCGGCACAGGCGCTCAAGGCGGGGGGCCGCATTATTTATATGGGTGCCGGAACCAGCGGACGACTCGGCGTGCTGGATGCCTCTGAATGTCCGCCTACGTTCGGCGTTCCGCACGGGCTGGTGGTCGGTCTCATTGCCGGTGGGCCAGGCGCGCTGCTGAAGGCGGTAGAAGGGGCGGAAGACAACAAACAGCTCGGTGAAGATGACCTGAAAGGGCTTAACCTCAACGCAAACGACCTGGTGGTCGGACTGGCCGCTTCCGGGCGCACACCTTACGTCATTGGTGGCCTGGAATATGCCAATCAGACGGGCTGCACTACCGTGGCTATCTCCTGTAATCCAGGCTCGCCCATTGCGCAGGTGGCCCACATCGCTATTTCGCCGGTCGTCGGGCCCGAAGCGCTCACCGGCTCCACGCGCCTTAAATCCGGGACCGCGCAAAAACTGGTGCTCAATATGATCTCCACCGGCGCGATGGTGAAGTTCGGCAAGGTGTATCAGAACCTGATGGTGGATATGCAGGCCACCAACGTCAAGCTGGTGGACCGGGCCTGTCGCATGGTGATGGAAGCGACCGGTGCGAGCCGCGAAGAGGCGGAAGCCGTACTCAAACAAACCGATCACGATGTGAAACCGGCCATTCTGATGATCCTGAGCGGGCTGGATGCCGCCGCCGCGCGAGCCAGGCTTGCCGAGCATAATGGATTCTTACGGGCGGCATTAGAAAACTAACACAGAGGCGTGTATGGAAAAAACAGCAGCGCTCGCCAGCCATATTTTGCAGGGGATCGGCGGAGAGAAGAACATTCAGCGTCTGGAAAACTGCATGACGCGTGTGCGCGTCGAGGTGCATGACGACGACCAGCTTGATATCGCGCACCTTAAGCAGCTTCCTGGCGTCAGCGGATACGTAAAGCAGGGGCAGCAGCATCAGCTGATCGTCGGGCCGGGAAAAGCGGCGCAGGTCGTTGATGCCATGCGCGCATTGATGGGCGGAGGGGCGGCCGTGCCGGTTGACGATGCCGAGCGCACCAAAGCGCAGGCGAAGGCCAAATACAAAGCCCCCATGAGCGATGCGCTGCGACAGCTGGCAAACGTCTTTATTCCACTTATTCCGGCGTTTATTGCCTCCGGGTTGATCACCGGGATCATCAATATCCTCAAGCGGCCGGATATTGTCGGCGATTTTGCCACGCACTATCCGAACCTGCTCGGCATTCTGGGGATCTTTGGTAGCGCTGTCTTCGCCATCATGAACATTCTGGTTGGGGTTAACACCGCCAAAGTGTTTGGCGGATCAATGGCGATGGGCGGGGTGATGGCCGGTATTCTCTCCAGCCCGCAGCTTGCGCAGATAACCCTGTTTGGCGAGGCCTCTCCAGCCCGGGCGCGGCGGGGTGATTGCGGTGCTGCTGGTGGTCATCCTGATGTGCTGGATTGAGAAAAAGCTGCGCGCCGCTCTGCCCGGTTCCATTGAGCTGATCCTCAATCCGCTGCTGACCACGCTTATCACCGGCTGTGTGGCGATTGTGGCCCTGCAGCCGCTGGGCGGCTGGATCTCTGAGGTGATTGCCCACGGCGCTTCTCTGGCTATCGATCGCGGCGGGTTATTAGTGGGCGCTGTGCTGTCAGGGACCTTCCTGCCGCTGGTGCTGACCGGGCTGCATCAGGGGCTGGTGCCGATCCACGTCGAGCTGGTGCAGGCTCATGGTTATAACGCGCTGCTGCCCATTCTGTCGATGGCGGGGGTAGGTCAGGTTGGTGCGGCGATTGCCGTGCTGATGAAAACCCGTAACGCGCGCCTGAAAAAAGTGATTAAAGGGGCGCTACCGGTCGGATTGCTGGGCATTGGCGAGCCGCTGATTTTTGGTGTCACGCTGCCGCTCGGTAAGCCTTTTCTCGCGGCCTGTCTGGGCGGGGCGGTGGGCGGGGCGCTCATCAGCTACTGGAAAGTTGCCACCGTTATTACCTTTGGTCTCTCCGGTTTACCGCTGGCGCTCACCATCGTGACCGGAAAAGTCATGCTCTATCTGTTAGGCTATCTGGTAGCGGTGATCGCCGGGTTCCTGTTTACCTGGCTGGCAGGATTCAACGACCCAGAGGAGTAAGGTTTGGCTAATCACGAGCGTCGTGTTGTCTTTTTCGACCTGGATGGAACGCTGCATCAGCAGGATATGTTCGGTACGTTTATGCGCTACCTGCTGCGGCGACAGCCCCTGAACGCACTGCTCGTCTTACCTTTGTTACCCGTGATTGGCCTTGCGCTGCTGGTGAAAGGCCGGGCAGCGCGCTGGCCAATGAGCCTGCTGCTCTGGGGCTGTACCTTTGGCCACAGTGAAGCCCGGCTCAAACAGCTTGAGCAAGACTTTGCGCACTGGTTTCGCGATCATGTGACGGCGTTTCCGGTTGTGCAGGCACGGCTGACCAGCTACCTCGATGCGAACGACGCCGATATCTGGTTGATTACCGGCTCGCCGCAGTCGCTGGTAGAGCAGGTCTATTTTGATACGCCGTGGTTGCCGAGAGTGAACCTAATCGCCACGCAGATCTCTCGTGGTTACGGCGGGTGGGTATTGAGCATGCGCTGTCTGGGGCATGAAAAGGTGGCCCAGCTGGAGATGCGCATTGGCACGCCGCTGCGCCTGTACAGCGGTTACAGTGACAGTAAGCAGGACAACCCGCTGCTCTATTTTTGCCAGCACCGCTGGCGCGTCACGCCTGCGGGTGAACTTCAGCAACTCGAATAGTTTTATCCATAGCGGGTGTGTATAATGCCGCCCGCTTTTCGACTGGAGTATCAACCGTTGTCCAACCCTGAATTCTCACACGAATACTGGATGCGCCATGCGCTCACCCTTGCCCGGCGCGCCTGGGACGAGGGTGAAGTGCCCGTGGGTGCGGTGCTTGTCCATAACAACCAGGTGATTGGAGAAGGGTGGAACCGCCCGATTGGTCGCCACGATCCTACCGCTCACGCAGAAATCATGGCGCTTCGTCAGGGTGGGCTGGTACTGCAAAACTACCGTCTGCTCGACACCACGCTGTATGTCACGCTTGAGCCATGCGTCATGTGTTCCGGCGCGATGGTGCACAGCCGTATCGGTACGCTGGTCTTTGGCGCGCGGGATGAAAAAACCGGTGCTGCGGGCTCGCTGATGGACGTGCTTGGACACCCGGGAATGAACCATCAGGTGAAGACTATCGGTGGGGTGCTTGCACCAGAGTGTTCGGGGCTATTAAGTGATTTCTTTCGAATGCGCCGTCAGCAGAAAAAGCAACAAAAGGCAGAATTGAAGTCGTCGGGCGATTAATTTCGTCCGGTGCCACAACCGGATAGCTTTGCGCCAGCTGTTTCGCCTCTGTCGCCTCTTTTTCCTTCTCCAGCAGATACCCCACCAGGCTAATCTGATATTTACGAATATTTTCCACGTAGGCATAAGCCTCATGCCCGCGCGCATAGCCGTAGGTGAGCTTGTTGTACCACGGCTTCTGGCTCAGGAGCGGCAGACGCTGTTTTACGTCAGACCAGCTGTCGGGGTTGCCTTTTGTTTTTGCCGTCAGGGCCCGGGCGTCGAGCATGTGGGCATAGCCCATGTTGTAGGCGGCCAGCGCGAACCAGATACGCTCCTCTTCTGGCACTGTCTCGGGCACTTTGGCCATCATATCCTGCAGGTAGCGCGCGCCGCCGCTGATGCTCTGTTCCGCATCGGTACGGTCGGTCAGCCCGAGGCTCTGCGCGGTATTTTTAGTCAGCATCATCAGGCCGCGTACGCCGGTGGGGGAGGTGGCCTGGGTGTCCCAGTGGGACTCCTGATACGAGATAGCCGCCAGCAGTTTCCAGTCAATCTCCTGCGCATATTTTTCGAACAGAGGCTGCAGGTCAGGCAGGACGCTGTCTACCGCGCGCAGGAAGCTGCGGGTGTCAACGTAGTCAAAGTCATCACCATGGCCGAGGTACTTCTCTTCCAGGCGTGCCAAGGTGCCGTCTTCATTAATGGTGTTATAAAAATCAAGCATGGCCGCAGAGAGGGTCTGATCGTCATCCAGATGGGTAAACCAGGTCACGGGCTGTTCGTCCGTCACGTCCAGCGCCACGGCGATTTCAGGATGCACGCGCTGGAACAGGCTGATCGCCACGGAGTCGGCGATGGTGTAAGGCAGTTTCTGATCTTTGACCTGGTCCAGCAGCTCGGTCGTGCCGAGTTTAGGGTCGACGGTCCAGCTCAGGTCAGGGTATTTCTTCTCCTTCAGCTCACGCAGATCGTCAATCACCACATGGCCAGGGGCAATCGTCAGCTGTTGAGCGTTGATCGAGGCCAGCGTACGCGGGCGCAGGCTATCGACGCGATAGACCAGTTGCTGTGAAACGGAGTAATAGGTCGGGCCCGGCTGGTAATTCTTGCTGCGCTCGCTGTTGTACACCAGCCCGGCGGCGAGGATATCGGCATCGTTGTTATCCAGGTCATCAAACAGCTGGCTGATGTTCTGGCGCACGGTGATTTTGAGCTTCACGCCAAGGTAATCGGCAAACTGCTGAGCCAGCTCATAATCCAGACCGATGGTTTTGCCGTTGATGTCGCTGTAAATCAGCGGAGAGTTAAGCGTGCTGACACGCAACTCCCCCCGCTCCTGAATGGCGGCGATACGGTTTTCGGCTTTGCCGAACCAGGGGATGGAAGGCCAGAGGGCCACTGCCAACAGCAACGTTACAATGCCGATGAGCAGATAATTAATCTTTAATTTTTTCAATTAGTTAATTCTCTGCGACGCCGGTTGCCTTAGTATGCTGTAGCCATGTTAAAAATAAGGTTTGCCATTGATTGAGCGGCATTTTGCGTAAAGTTACGCCACTTGGCAACAAATTAGAGAAAGAGGTCACATCTATTGTTAAACGATGCCGTCGATTTTATTTCGACGCAAACGGTTTCGTCGACGCTCAGGATTCTCTATAATGACGCCCGTTTTCCCCCCTTGCGCACACTGTAAGCGCCCCGGCGCTTCGAAGACGAGAGACTTATGATGGAAATTCTGCGTGGTTCGCCTGCACTGTCTGCCTTCCGTATTAACAAACTGCTGGCACGTTTTCAGGCAGCCGACCTTCCGGTAAGCAATATTTACGCTGAGTATGTCCATTTTGCTGACCTGAATGCCCCCCTGAATGCAGAGGAGCGCGTACAGCTGGAACGCCTGCTCAAGTATGGCCCAAGTCTGAGCAGTCATACCCCAACCGGTAAACTGATCCTTGCGACGCCTCGTCCAGGCACCATCTCCCCCTGGTCTTCCAAAGCGACTGACATCGCTCACAACTGTGGTCTGAACCAGATTAACCGTCTGGAACGCGGCGTGGCGTATTACGTTGAAGCCTCCACCCTGAGCGACGCCCAGTGGCAGGCGGTGGCCGCAGAGCTGCATGACCGCATGATGGAGAGCGTATTTGCTTCTCTGGATGATGCGCAGAAACTTTTCTCCCACCATCAGCCTGCGCCAGTACAGAGCGTGGATTTGTTGGGGCAGGGCCGTCAGGCGCTGATTGACGCTAACCTGCGTCTCGGCCTGGCACTGGCAGAAGATGAGATTGACTACCTGCAGGATGCGTTCGTTAAGCTGAACCGCAATCCAAACGACATCGAACTCTATATGTTCGCGCAGGCTAACTCTGAGCACTGCCGCCACAAGATTTTCAACGCCGACTGGATTATTGACGGTGAACAGCAGCCGAAGTCGCTGTTCAAAATGATCAAAAACACCATGGAGAAAACCCCTGACCACGTGCTGTCTGCCTATAAAGACAACGCCGCGGTGATGGAAGGTTCCGAGGTGGGCCGCTTCTTCGCCGATCGCGAAGCGGGGCGCTATGACTTCCATCAGGAGCCGGCGCATATCCTGATGAAGGTAGAAACTCACAACCACCCGACGGCGATCTCTCCGTGGCCGGGTGCGGCGACCGGTTCCGGCGGTGAAATCCGTGACGAAGGGGCGACGGGCCGTGGTGCGAAACCAAAAGCGGGCTTGGTCGGTTTCTCTGTTTCCAACCTGCGTATCCCGGGCTTTGAACAGCCGTGGGAAGAAGATTTCGGCAAGCCAGAGCGCATCGTGACCGCGCTGGACATCATGACCGAAGGTCCACTGGGCGGCGCGGCATTCAACAACGAATTTGGTCGTCCTGCGCTGAACGGTTACTTCCGTACCTATGAAGAGAAAGTGGACAGCCACAACGGCGAAGAGCTGCGCGGCTACCACAAACCGATCATGCTGGCGGGCGGGATCGGCAACATTCGCGCCGATCACGTGCAGAAAGGTGAGATCGTCGTCGGTGCGAAGCTGATCGTCCTCGGTGGACCGGCGATGAACATCGGCCTGGGCGGTGGTGCGGCCTCTTCGATGACATCCGGTCAGTCTGACGCCGATCTCGACTTTGCCTCCGTTCAGCGTGACAACCCGGAAATGGAGCGTCGTTGCCAGGAAGTGATCGACCGCTGCTGGCAGCTGGGTGATGCAAACCCAATCCTCTTTATTCACGACGTTGGCGCGGGCGGCCTGTCCAACGCCATGCCGGAGCTGGTGAGTGACGGTGGTCGCGGTGGCCGTTTCAACCTGCGCGACATTCTGAGCGATGAGCCGGGCATGAGCCCGCTGGAGATCTGGTGTAACGAATCTCAGGAGCGTTATGTGCTGGCCGTCGCAGCCGATCAGCTGCCGCTGTTTGACGAGCTGTGCCGCCGCGAGCGCGCGCCGTACGCGGTAATCGGTGAAGCGACCGAAGAGAAACACCTGACCCTGAGCGATACCCATTTCGACAACCAGCCAATCGATCTGCCGCTGGACGTGCTGCTCGGCAAAACGCCGAAGATGACCCGCGACGTGCAGACTCGCAAAGCGGCGGGCAACGCGCTGGATCGTCAGGGCATTACCGTAGCAGACGCGGTGAATCGCGTGCTGCACCTGCCTGCAGTGGCGGAGAAAACCTTCCTGGTCACCATCGGCGACCGTACCGTGACCGGTATGGTCTCGCGCGATCAGATGGTGGGGCCATGGCAGATCCCGGTGGCGAACTGCGCCGTGACCACCGCGAGCCTCGACAGCTACTACGGTGAAGCGATGGCGCTGGGCGAACGTACCCCGGTAGCGCTGCTGGACTTCGCGGCCTCTGCTCGTCTGGCCGTCGGTGAAGCACTGACCAACATCGCCGCGACCCAGATTGGCGATATCAAACGTATCAAATTGTCCGCGAACTGGATGGCCGCTGCCGGTCACCCGGGCGAAGACGCGGGCCTGTACGAAGCTGTGAAAGCGGTGGGTGAAGAGCTCTGTCCTGCGCTCGGCCTGACCATTCCAGTGGGTAAAGACTCCATGTCGATGAAAACCCGCTGGCAGGAAGGCAACGAGCAGCGCGAAATGACTTCGCCGCTGTCGCTGATCATCTCCGCGTTTGCCCGTGTGGAAGACGTGCGCCATACCGTGACTCCACAGCTCTCGACCGAAGACAACGCCCTGCTGCTGATTGACCTGGGTAAAGGTCACAACGCGCTGGGTGCCACCGCGCTGGCACAGGTTTACCGTCAGCTGGGTGATAAACCGGCGGACGTGCGTGATGTGGCCCAGTTAAAAGGCTTCTACGACGCCATTCAGGCGCTGGTGGCGCAGCGTAAACTGCTGGCCTACCACGACCGTTCCGACGGCGGCCTGCTGGTGACCCTGGCGGAGATGGCCTTCACCGGACATTGCGGTGTTGAAGCGAACATCGCGACGCTTGGCGAAGATCGTCTGGCGGCACTGTTTAACGAAGAACTCGGCGCGGTGATTCAGGTGCGCGCGGCCGATCGTGACGCGGTTGAAGCCCTGCTGGCTCAACACGGCCTGGCAGACTGCGTACACTACCTGGGTAAAGCCGTTCAGGGTGACCGTTTCGTCATTGAAGCGGATGGCCATGCGGTGTTCAGCGAAAGCCGCACCACGCTGCGTATGTGGTGGGCGGAAACCACCTGGCAGATGCAGCGCCTGCGTGATAACCCGGACTGTGCCGATCAGGAACACAACGCCAAGGCCAACGACAACGATCCTGGCCTGAACGTGAAGCTCTCCTTCGACATCAACGAAGACATCGCTGCACCGTACATTGCGACCGGCGCGCGTCCGAAAGTCGCCGTGCTGCGTGAGCAGGGCGTCAACTCCCACGTTGAGATGGCCGCGGCCTTCCACCGTGCGGGCTTTGATGCCATCGACGTTCATATGAGTGACCTGCTGGCAGGTCGCACCGGTCTGGAGGATTTCCATGCGCTGGTGGCGTGCGGCGGTTTCTCCTACGGTGACGTGCTGGGTGCCGGTGAAGGCTGGGCGAAGTCCATTCTCTTCAACAGCCGCGTGCGCGATGAGTTCGAAAGCTTCTTCCATCGTCCGCAAACCCTGGCGCTTGGTGTGTGTAACGGCTGCCAGATGATGTCTAACCTGCGCGAGCTGATCCCGGGCAGTGAAGCGTGGCCACGCTTTGTGCGTAACCAGTCCGACCGCTTTGAAGCACGTTTCAGCCTGGTCGAAGTGACTCAGAGCCCGTCTCTGCTGCTGCAGGGAATGGTAGGGTCGCAGATGCCAATCGCCGTTTCTCACGGTGAAGGTCAGGTAGAAGTGCGTGATGCCGCCCATCTGGCTCAGCTTGAGAGCAAAGGCCTGGTGGCGCTGCGCTTTGTTGATAACTTCGGCAAGGTGACGGAAACCTATCCGGCTAACCCGAACGGCTCGGTGAACGGGATCACGGCGGTCACCAGCGAAAGCGGCCGTGCGACCATCATGATGCCACACCCTGAGCGCGTGTTCCGCACCGTGAGCAACTCCTGGCACCCGGAAAACTGGGGCGAGGACAGCCCGTGGATGCGTATCTTCCGCAACGCACGTAAACAGTTGGGTTAATCGGTATTGCTCTTTAAAGCCCGGTACGCGAAAGCGCTACCGGGCTTTTTTATGTGTGTCGCAATTTCGCGACAGACCCGTAATGCCACTGTCTCCAAAAGGAGACATTTAACTCCTTGATTTATATATAGCAGGGGCGGTTCCCGTTAAGGTGTTGCTGATTAGCGACACTTAGCCTGGAAATCATTCAGCGAGCAATTAACGGTGGAAACCCATAAATTATATAAATATCAATGCGATAATATATTTATTTGCATTTTGGCACATCTATTGCATAATATTAACCAGTGGCTCATTCACCTTCTTATGTCAGCCCCTTCGGGACGTGCTACATAAACTTCGAATGACGCACAAAAAGGTGCCTGCCGTCCAACTACTGATCATAGCGTTGCTTTATCAGGACAGGGCGAAACGTCGAGTTAGGCACCGCCTCATTCCATGACAAAGCCGGGTTTTTACCCGGCTTTGTTGTATCTGAAGGGCAGACTCAGTTACGCTCTCCTCAAACCCATTCAAAGAGAGTAATGCGTTGAAACGCTGGCCCGTTTTCCCCCGTTCCCTGCGTCAACTCGTAATGATGGCCTTTTTGCTGATCCTGCTGCCTTTACTGATCCTGGCCTGGCAGGCGTGGCAAAGCCTGAACGCGCTCAGTGCTCAGGCGGCACTGACTAACCGCACGACGCTCATTGACGCCAGACGCAGTGAGGCGATGACCAACGCCGCGCTGGAGATGGAGCGTAGCTATCGTCAGTATTGCGTGCTTGACGATCGCACGCTGGAAAAGGTCTACCAGAATCAGCGTAAACGCTATAGCGAGATGCTGGATGCGCATGCCGGCGTGTTGCCGGACGATAAGCTCTACCAGGCATTACGTCAGGATTTGAACGATCTGGCCCAGCTGCAGTGTAAGAACAGTGGCCCTGATGCCGCCGCAGCCGCGCGCCTTGAAGCCTTTGCCAATGCCAATGCTGAGATGGTGCAGTCTACCCGTGCGGTGATTTTCTCTCGCGGTCAGCAACTGCAGCAGGAGATTGCCGAACGCGGTCAGTTCTTTGGCTGGCAGGCGCTGGTGCTGTTCCTGGTCAGCCTCGCGCTGGTGTTACTTTTTACCCGAATGATCATCGGCCCGGTGAAGGGCATCCAGCGGATGATCAATCGTCTGGGGGAGGGGAAATCACTGGGCGATACGGTGGCCTTTAAAGGCCCGCGCGAGTTGCGTTCCGTGGGGCAGCGGATTATCTGGCTTTCGGAGCGCCTGTCGTGGCTGGAATCCCAGCGTCATCAGTTTTTACGTCATATTTCCCACGAGCTCAAAACGCCGCTGGCCAGCATGCGCGAAGGCACGGAATTGCTGGCAGACGAAGTGGCGGGGCCGCTGACGGTGGAGCAGAAAGAGATTGTTGAGATCCTCGACGCCAGCAGCCGCAATCTGCAGAAATTAATTGAGCAACTGCTCGATTACAACCGCAAGCTGGCGGATGGAGCGGTCGTCCTCGAAAATGTCGAGATTGAGCCGCTGGTGGATATGGTGATCTCTGCCCACAGCTTGCCTGCAAGAGCTAAAATGATGCATACCGGGGTGGCGCTTAATGAGCCAACCTGCCTGGCTGAACCGATGTTATTGATGAGCGTTCTGGATAATCTTTATTCCAATGCGGTGCACTATGGTACTGAATCCGGTAACATTTATATCCGAAGCTATACGAATGGTTCACGGGTCTTTATTGATGTCGCCAACACCGGCACCCCGATCCCCGATGACGAAAGAGAGATGATATTTGAACCCTTCTTCCAGGGAAGTCATCAGCGAAAAGGTGCGGTTAAAGGAAGCGGTCTGGGGTTAAGTATCGCCCGGGACTGTATACGACGCATGCAGGGGGAGCTAAACATTGTCACGGATGAACGTTCCGATGTTTGCTTCCGTATCGAACTGCCCCTGAGCCGGAAAAACCAATAAAATGAAGCTATGTCTGGTGAGTATGTCACACGTCTTTTTCCGCGCCATACGCGCGGTGTTTTCCCGTAAAACGTTGCGCCTGAGTCTGTCTTGTTTATTGCTGGCGGGGTGTGTTTCCCATGTGCCAAAAAGTGCCATTAGCGATAAACAGGAAGATAAATGGCCAGAGAATCAGCTGGCAGATTTTCTCTCAACCCGCTGCGACGACATCTGGAACCTGTCGGGGCATGACGTCGAAACCAATCCTCTGTTCTGGCTACGCGGAATAGACTGCGCGCAGCGTCTGGCTCCGGTTGAAGCCCGCTCAAAAGCGGCGATGCTGGACGACGATACCTGGCAGGACGCCTTCAAGCGCGGAATATTGCTTGGAGATGCCAAAATTACCCCTGTCGAACGACGCACGAACGTCACGCGGCTCGACACCTTTGTGGCATATCTTCCCGCTCAGGTACGCCCTGTTTATCAGCTCTGGCGCGATGGGCAGACATTACAACTTCAGCTGTCTGAAGAGCGCTCCCGTTACAGCAAGCTGCAACAGTCAACCGACAGCGAGCTGGATACCCTGCGTCAACAGCAACAACATTTGCGTACGCAACTGGATACCACGACCCGTAAGCTGGAGAACCTGACCGATATCGAAAGACAGCTCTCGTCGCGTAAATATCAACCAGCGAGTTCATCCGCTGTACCGGACAGCGATACACCGAAACAAGAGGATGTGAAGCATGACGAGCCGTAAACCTGCCCATCTCCTGCTGGTGGATGACGATCCCGGTTTGCTCAAGCTGTTGGGAATGCGTCTGGTCAGTGAAGGCTACAGCGTCGTGACGGCTGAAAGCGGGCTGGAGGGGCTCAAAATTCTCGCCCGGGAGAAAATTGACCTGGTGATAAGCGACCTGCGGATGGATGAAATGGATGGCCTGCAGCTGTTCGCAGAGATTCAGAAGCAGCAGCCGGGCATGCCGGTGATTATCCTGACGGCGCACGGCTCGATCCCGGATGCTGTCGCGGCGACACAGCAGGGGGTTTTCAGCTTCCTGACCAAGCCGGTGGACAAAGACGCGCTGTATAAGGCCATCGACAGTGCGCTGGAACATGCTGCCCCGTCGAGCGATGAGGCGTGGCGGGAGCCGATTGTCACGCGTAGCCCCATCATGCTGCGTCTGCTGGAACAGGCCCGGATGGTGGCGCAGTCTGACGTCAGCGTCCTGATTAACGGGCAGAGTGGCACCGGGAAAGAGATCCTGGCTCAGGCCATCCATAATGCCAGCCCGCGCAGCAAAAACGCCTTTATTGCCATTAACTGCGGCGCACTGCCGGAACAACTGCTCGAATCTGAACTCTTCGGCCACGCCCGCGGTGCGTTCACCGGTGCAGTCAGCAGCCGGGAAGGCCTATTCCAGGCGGCGGAAGGCGGTACGCTTTTCCTGGACGAGATTGGCGACATGCCTGCGCCGCTGCAGGTCAAATTACTGCGCGTGCTGCAGGAGCGAAAAGTGCGCCCGTTGGGCAGCAACCGCGATATCGACATTAACGTGCGCATCATCTCCGCCACGCACCGTGATTTACCAAAGGTAATGGCGCGCAATGAGTTTCGTGAAGATCTTTACTACCGCCTGAACGTCGTGAACCTGAAAATTCCGGCGCTGGCCGAGCGTGCGGAAGATATCCCTTTGCTGGCGAATCACCTGTTGCGCCAGTCTGCGGATCGCCACAAACCGTTTGTGCGGGCGTTTTCCACCGATGCGATGAAGCGGCTGATGGGCGCAAGCTGGCCGGGAAACGTGCGTCAGCTGGTTAACGTGATAGAGCAGTGCGTGGCGCTGACGTCGTCACCTGTCATCAGTGACGCGCTGGTGGAGCAGGCGCTGGAAGGCGAGAACACGGCACTGCCGACGTTTGCCGAAGCGCGTAACCAGTTCGAGCTAAACTATCTGCGTAAGCTGTTGCAGATCACCAAAGGTAACGTGACCCACGCGGCACGCATGGCCGGACGCAACCGCACCGAGTTCTATAAGCTGCTGTCACGCCATGAGCTGGAAGCCAACGATTTTAAAGAGTAGTACCGCAAATTTCGAATGAATATGATACTGTGAGCAATCGATTACGACGCGGCTTACAGGCAAGAGTTTAAGGACCCACCATGAAAAAGATTGATGCGATTATTAAACCTTTCAAACTGGATGATGTACGTGAAGCACTGGCGGAAGTGGGCATCACCGGTATGACCGTGACCGAGGTGAAAGGTTTTGGTCGTCAGAAGGGCCACACCGAGCTTTACCGTGGTGCAGAGTACATGGTGGACTTTCTGCCGAAAGTGAAAATTGAAATCGTGGTAAGCGACGATATTGTCGATACCTGTGTGGATACCATTATCCGTACGGCGCAAACGGGTAAAATTGGCGACGGTAAAATCTTCGTCTTTGACGTGGCGCGCGTCATCCGTATCCGTACCGGCGAAGAAGACGACGCTGCGATTTAACATTGCCAGCGGTTTTGCAGACCGGGTCAGGCGCAGCCGCCATCCGGCAAGAAAAGCCCCTCGTTCGAGGGGCTTTTTGTATTACAGCACTTTATGTGGACCAAAACATTCGTAATGGATGTTGTCTTTATTGACGCCCAGCTCAACCAGCTGTTTCGCGGCATACTGCATAAACGCCACCGGACCGCAGACGTAGAACTGCATCTCCGGCGCGCTGAACGCACCTTCATGCTGGCGTAAATCCATCAACCCTTCGCTGTCAAAGCGGGTCGCTGTACGATCGGCATCCGTTGGCAGACGATACCAGGTGTGCGCGGTGAAACGCGGCAGGGTAGCACCCAGCGTTTTCACCTCATCAGCAAAGGCGTGCACATCCCCGTTTTCAGCGGCGTGGAACCAGTTAACCTGCGCGCTGTGGCTGGATTTCGCCAGCGTGTCCAGCATCGCCAGCATAGGCGTTTGACCCACACCCGCAGAGATCAGCGTCACCGGGGTATTTGCCTCAACGGCCATAAAGAAATCGCCCGCCGGCGCAGCCAGATGAACCACGTCGCCCACGCTGGCTTCGTTATGCAGCCAGCTGGAAACCTGACCGCCGTCCTCGCGTTTCACCGCAATACGGTAGCCTTTGCCGTTTGGCTTACGGGTGAGGGAGTACTGGCGGATCTCCTGATGCGGGAAACCTTCAGGCTTCAGCCAGACGCCGAGATACTGCCCCGGCTGATAATCGGCAACGGGTTGACCATCCACCGGCTCGAACTCAAAACTGGTAATCAGCGCGCTACGCGGCGTTTTCTCAACAATGCGGAAGGCGCGGGTCCCTTCCCAGCCACCGTTCTTGCTGGCGTTTTCGCTGTAGATCTGCGCTTCTCGGTTGATAAAGACGTTTGCCAGCACGCCGTAAGCTTTGCCCCAGGCGTCCAGTACCTCCTGGCCCGGGCTGAACATCTCGTCCAGCGTCGCCAGCAGGTGACCGCCCACAATGTTGTACTGCTCGGGTTTGATCTGGAAGCTGGTATGCTTCTGCGCGATTTTCTCCACCGCAGGCAGCAGGGCTGGCAGATTTTCAATGTTGCTGGCGTAGGCCGCGATGGCATTGAAAAGCGCTTCCCGCTGATCGCCGTTACGCTGGTTACTCATGTTGAAAATCTCTTTCAACTCCGGGTTGTGCGCGAACATGCGGTCGTAGAAATGAGCGGTGAGCTTAGGGCCTGTCTCCACCAGCAGGGGAATGGTGGCTTTAACGGTAGCGATGGTTTGAGCGTCGAGCATGAGCGCGTCCTTCTGATGTGAACTTAATGATGTATTTTAAATGCATCTTATAAAAATAACCCTGCGATGTAAATGGTTCTTTGCAAGATGAAATATATGCATCACAAACCTGAAAAGAAATCCGTTGAAAATGACGAGGGCTTTATTCCTCAAACCCTTGCGTGGCGTGAAGGAAAACGTTTGCGTAAAATCGTTTGTCAAGACCTGTTATCACAGAACTATTCAGTTATACTGTTGCCCGTCGTCCAACAGGACTGCCTTTTCAGGCCAAATTTTACTTGTTAGCTGAGTCAGGAGATGCGGATGTTAAAGCGTGAAATGAACATTGCCGATTATGATGCCGAACTGTGGCAGGCTATGGAGCAGGAAAAAGTACGTCAGGAAGAGCACATCGAACTGATCGCCTCCGAGAACTACACCAGCCCGCGCGTCATGCAGGCGCAGGGTTCTCAGCTGACCAACAAATATGCTGAAGGTTACCCGGGCAAGCGCTACTACGGCGGTTGCGAGTACGTTGATATCGTTGAGCAACTGGCGATTGACCGTGCGAAAGAACTCTTTGGCGCTGACTACGCTAACGTCCAGCCGCATTCCGGCTCTCAGGCAAACTTCGCGGTCTACACCGCGCTGCTGCAGCCGGGCGATACCGTTCTGGGTATGAACCTGGCGCAGGGCGGTCACCTGACTCACGGCTCCCCGGTAAACTTCTCTGGCAAACTGTACAACATCATCCCTTACGGTATTGATGAGTCAGGCAAAATTGACTACGAAGACATGGCGAAGCAGGCTAAAGAGCACAAGCCGAAGATGATCATCGGTGGTTTCTCTGCTTACTCCGGTATCGTTGACTGGGCAAAAATGCGTGAAATCGCAGACAGCATCGGTGCTTACCTGTTCGTGGATATGGCGCACGTTGCCGGTCTTATCGCCGCGGGCGTTTACCCGAACCCGGTTCCTCATGCTCACGTTGTGACCACCACCACGCACAAAACCCTGGCGGGTCCACGCGGTGGCCTGATCCTGGCGAAAGGCGGCGATGAAGAGCTGTACAAAAAACTGAACTCCGCTGTGTTCCCAAGCGCACAGGGCGGCCCGCTGATGCACGTGATCGCGGCAAAAGCTGTCGCGCTGAAAGAAGCGATGGAGCCAGAGTTCAAAGTCTACCAGCAGCAGGTTGCCAAAAACGCCAAAGCGATGGTGGAAGTGTTCCTGAACCGTGGTTACAAAGTGGTGTCCGGCGGTACTGAAAACCACCTGTTCCTGCTGGATCTGGTTGATAAGAACCTGACCGGTAAAGAAGCTGACGCCGCCCTGGGCCGCGCCAACATCACCGTGAACAAAAACAGCGTACCAAACGATCCGAAGAGTCCGTTCGTGACCTCCGGTATCCGTATCGGTTCTCCGGCTGTTACTCGCCGCGGTTTCAAAGAAGCGGAAGTGAAAGAGCTGGCTGGCTGGATGTGTGACGTTCTGGACAACATCAATGACGAAGCGGTTATTGAGCGCGTAAAAGCGAAAGTTCTGGATATCTGCGCACGCTTCCCGGTATACGCATAATTCTTCTGCTTAGCAGAAATAAAAAGGCCGCGTTTGCGGCCTTTTTTTATGTCTTAACGTCGGTCGAGGGATATTGCTCCCGGTCCCACAATGGCCAGCAGGATAAATGCGCCAGCAATACTGACGTTCTTGTAGAAATTAATCATATTCGGCACAACCGCATCCCCGGTCATGTCCCAGTAATGGTGACCAATAACTGCCGTGCCCAGCGTGTAGAACACAAACAGTACGGCGAGAGGGCGGGTGAAAAAGCCCAGCACGATCAGGATGGCGGCAGGGACTTCCATCACCACGGCGATAATGGCCGCCAGCATGGGCATTGGCGCGCCAAGCGACGTCATATATTGTACGGTGCCGTTAAACCCCGTCAGTTTTGGATAGCCGAAGATAATAAAGAGTACGACAAGCGCGATACGGGCAATCAACAACAACAGGTGGCGTGACTGACCGAAATCGAAATAGCGAAGTGAGTTCATGGCAGAAAACCTCTGCAAGTGGAGTAATTTAAACGTAATACACATTTTCGTTCCCTGCCATAAGCCAGACGACTGCATTGAATGTTAATTTTTCGTTAATTTATAGCAGGCTATCTACTTGCTTAATTTTTATATTCTCGCCAGACTATGGCCTCCATTTCGGGAGGGATTAATGGTCTTGCATTCCACGCGCTGGCTGGCGCTCAGCTATTTCACCTATTTCTTTAGTTACGGTATTTTTCTGCCTTTCTGGAGCGTCTGGCTCAAGGGAATTGGCCTTACTCCGGAAACCATCGGTGTCCTGCTGGGGGCGGGGCTGGTGGCGCGTTTCCTTGGCAGCCTGCTGATTGCACCGCGCGTCAGCGATCCCTCCTTACTCATCAAAGCGGTGCGTATTCTTGCCCTGTTAACGCTGGTCTTTATGGCCTGCTTCTGGGTCAGCCATCAGTTTGCCTGGCTGATGGTGGTAATGGTCGGCTTTAACCTGTTCTTCTCCCCGCTGGTTCCCCTGACGGACGCTCTGGCAAACACCTGGCAAAAGCAGATTGTAGATTCAACCTGTCAACGCAACACCCTTTTCAATTATCTCTTTCGGTGTTTT
>NZ_JACASJ010000370.1:0-201 GCF_013391025.1 Enterobacter sp. SECR19-1250
CCCAGTGAATGAGCGTGTTAATGACACCTATCGATGTGTACCTGGCGAATAACTTTAACATTATAGAAATCAGTGAATTCGGAAAGGTCTGAAGTGTAGCACCAGCCAGCGACTTGATCGACCCTCGTGTTTGACGATACTGTATATATAAGGGTCTTCCCCGATCATGGTGGGAAGACTCAGAACGCCATATTCAGTTTT
>NZ_JACASJ010000038.1:0-33023 GCF_013391025.1 Enterobacter sp. SECR19-1250
GACATCGTTAACTTAAGATACAAAAGCTGTTCGGAGATGGAGGGTCAAGATCATGATCTTCCCACTGGGGTTGATAAAAGAATCTCACGCAAGCACTATTGCAGAGATGAGTAATGGAACCATCCTTGTCTCATGGTTTGGTGGGACAAAAGAGGGTGATGATGACGTAAAGATTTGGCAATCCTCCATGACTGAATCCGGATGGTCAAAACCGCGCGTTGTTGCCTATGGCAGTGAGGATGGCAAGCCGCTTCCTACATGGAATCCAGTTTTATTCAATATACATAATAAAACATACCTTTTCTATAAAGTAGGAAAAACACCTAGCACATGGGAAGGTAAATATATTACTTCGACCAACAATGGGTTAAGTTGGAGTAAAAAACAAGCATTGCCAAACGGAATTTACGGGCCAATAAAAAACAAGCCAATTCTTTCTGGAAAGAACGTTTTGTTCCCTTCCAGTGAGGAGAATGATAAGGGATGGTTTGTTCACATAGAAACAACCAGTAACATGAAGAATTTTAATAAGATAGAAGTATCGAAACCTACAGGCACCTCAGCTATACAACCAACGCTATTAAAATTCCGTGATAATGAGATAAAAATGTATACTCGCAGCGATCAAGGAGTATTAATGGAATCTCAGTCATCAGATAGTGGTCACTCATGGACTACGCTAAGAAAAAGCACGATACCCTCAACTAATAGTGGTGTTGACGGCATCGTATTACGAGATGGTACAGGGTTAATTGTGCATAACCCAGGGAAAGACAGAAGCATCTTGTCTATTTCCAGATCTAATGATAACGGGAAAACATGGGGTAATGTGTTAACGCTGGAATCACAAGAGGGAAAAGAGTTCTCCTATCCTGCGATTATACAAAGCTCAAATGGGAAAATACATATAACTTATACTTACAACAGAGAATCAATCAAACATATAACGTTAGAAGAAAATAACAAATAAAATAGTGATATCTATGTGGGGGCAACTATGAAGACACCCCCATCTTTTAAATTACAATGGGAAAAATGGATATTTGCTTACAATTTCTAACACTCCATTATTGACTCTAACTTCATCTCCGATATTTACAGTTATGTCATCATCGACTTTATAACGCTGTGACACACCAAGTAAATCTCCTTTACCGTTCCATAAAACCAAATTCTTTACGATGTTATTTTCAATAATAGCGTATTTCATTATGCATACTCCCAGACAATAACAACCCCACTGCTACCAGATGCACCATTGTATTGTGCGCTGCTATTTTGATATGCATTTGCGCCACCACCTCCAGCACCATAGCCGGTAGCTTCTCTACCAATGCCTGCTGTACCGTGTGGGCTACCACCAGCCCCTAATATACTACTAGCACCTCCTCCCGAAATAATGACGTTGGCAGAAAATGCCATGCCTATTATAGGGTTATTTCCAGATAAGTTTATGATATTCCCACCAGTGGCTGTAGGAATTCCAGAAGCATTCTGGATAATTGGAGGAGCGGAGTTACCTGAACCACCACCATATCCGCCACCTGCGGTAATCGTTCCAAAAGAAGTGCCACCTCCATTCCCTCCATTACCATTTACTCCACCAGCACCACCAGCACCAATAATTACGGTGTATGCTGAGTCTAAATTGGCGATACGGGATTTAGCGTAGGCGCCACTTCCCCCTCCACACCCAACTGCAACACTGGTAGAATTAGTAGTACCAACCCCACCCCCTCCTCCGCCTGCGCCTTGGACTTCAACAATAATGCTTTTCGTTCCTGGGGTTGGCGTATAAGTTCCGGATGTCGTTATTGTGCGAACACCAATAAGCCGTCCTGTTGCAGCCTGCTCTACCGCACTCGCTAATTGCGCAGAGAGCCCCGCAATATCACCATTATCTTTCACATCCTCATTGGTATTATCTGCGATAAACTGCCCCACAGCAGCCGCCATTGCCGTTCCTTGCCTCAGACCTTTGTTCACCTGAGCACTTGATGCCTTCCCCGATGTAAAGCCAGCAGATAGGACAGGTAATGATTCCCAGTCTGTCTGAGTTGTTACGTTAGCACCAGAGCCAGTTGCAAATGGTTTAAATTCATTTTTAGCCATCAGAGTAATTTCCCCCATGCTCCAACATCGAACCCGCCGATGTATACGTTATCAATATCAAACCCAAAGAATTTTGAGCCCTCGGACGGTGTTTCTACCGAAGGTGTTTCGACATCACCGGCCCATACGCCAGCTGCTTTAACGGTGAGATAGCCTTGTTTGATTGCGGCGATCAATTCGAGAGACACATCAGAAATATCAGTCTCCGGGAATACCCAGACCGATATCGTCATGTCCTGGTTATCGACGATCTGCATCTTCAGGCCAGAGCCTGCTGTCGCAGCGTCAAGAATGGGCGGTAGAGAATCGTTACGGCCGTCCCAGTTGTTGATAGCGATTTTTGCTTTCAGAATGATGCGGTAGGTGTCATCGCTCAGCGACGTATAGCCCGAATCCGGGTCATATGGTCCCTGCCATACGCCCTGGTCATATCCAAGCCCTTCTGTGTCCCAACTAAAATAAACGCCGGTAATCGGCTGGCTGACTATGCGGCTTCGCCCAATCCAGAGTCCGAGCGTGTCGAGCTGCACGCCGACCGCCGTATCGATATCGAAGGCTGTTACAAGCCCTGACATAGTGCTGGACACATCAATCAGCGGGCGGGTACTCAGATCTATATGGTCAAAAAAGAGTGGCTTGGTTGCGTGGTAGTTAGTGATCAGTTCGGTGTATTTGCTCATGAGGTCACCGTGATACTGATATTCGCGGTGCTACAGGACGCCGAAGCATCATAGGCAATATCAATGTTTGATGCCGATACGCTGCCAGACGACTTACCGATCAGCAGGTCGGTAATGTCGTAATATCGGGCATTACCACCGCTCACAACGCCAAGGTTTGCCGGGGAATAAATACGGCTCAGCAGAACGTCGTCGCCAATTGTCAGGCCATTAATATAGTCGGCAACAGCCTGTTTGATCTGCTCGCCGATTTGAGAGGTATACCCGGTAAAAACTTTCAGGGTAATGGCTACGAAAATTGGCACATCGGTAGAGCGTGAAAAACTAATGACGTGAGGATTACCGTAAGTATCCGGCACCGTCACAGAAGTTTTACCGTAAGTTGCGGTTCCCTGCCCTTTATTCCCCCTGATGGTCTGGGCTATTTCGGTAACATCACCACCATCGACGATGGCGGAAATTGAGTGCGGCGGCAGCCCGTTGCTGTCTGTTGTTCCTGTGTCGTTCTCATACAGCTTGTGACGTGTCACGCCAGTAACATTAGCAATTGCGCCGTCGACGCCTTCAAACGGTGTGATCGATGGTAGCGCGACGCTTTGCCCCTGCCGAATGCGCAGCTCTGCGTCGGTTTCGGCTGGTGAACCGACAGTAGCCGCAGCCGGGTTGGTTACCGACACCCAGCCGCGAGTCGGTGTGTTAATGGTGGTGATAGTCCCGGCCATCGCCGCAACCGAACCGCTATTCGCACATGTTGCCGTCACCAGCACAGTACCATCAACGCCGATCGCTACACTCGCGGGAAAAATCCAGATAATTCCGTTTTTATCCCGTGCGGAGCCATTCGTGATAGTCGTGCCCGCCGTACCGGTTAACAGAAGGTCAGCAGTAGAGTTTGTCGCTACTTTTCGCGTGATCCCGTTAATTTTAACATTGCTGCTAAGCGCTGCGGCCTGCGCTGTCGTCGGTGAAAACGAGTTGTAGATTTCGATAGCGGTATTGTTAGCATCATGCACAGCCAGAGCCACCAGCGCGACCATTTGCCCGTCTTTGCTGTCTGGTTCGAGGTAGGCATCACTACCGTAAATCTGCCTGAAATAGCTGGTCAGTGTATCGAGGATTGTCTGGTAATCAGGCGCACTAATCCCCTGGGCGGTTACCGTTGCCGATAGCCCCAGCGTGTCGAGGTTCAAAGCCATTTATGCCTCGCTTGTTACAGTCGTCTGGCCGTAGATTGTGTCAATGGAGGAAGTGAAGGTGACGCGGCGTCTGGTGCCGTCATAATTGGTATCGAAGGAAAGAATCGACAGAACGCCCGGTGTATCCTGTATGCGTTCGCGTATAGCCAGGATGTAGACATCTGATCGCTGCTTCCCAAGCACTGACTGAACATACGGCGTGCCTTCCGTCAGATCGAGAAACCACTGACCGCGCCACAGCTCGAAACGGGTTTTTACGGCCTGGGCGACACATTCCGGACTGTCGATAAGGAAAGTATCGTCACCCTGGCCGAAAGTGTAATCGCCGTCAGCATCTTCGCGACGGTATCGCATAGATTAACCTCCCAGCGGCTTAGTATTGCTTCCGCCGCTCTCAACGCCGCCATGGGTATGCTTATCCACGATAGAACCGTCCACCAGCTGCAAGCGACCGTCAGGCAGGATTTTGAGCCCGTTAAGGTTGAATCCGCCCGGTGCAGTGCCATTTATTTCCCCGCTGGATGGGTTAAGGCTTAACTTTGTGCCGCCGTCATCGCTGCGCAGCTCTACCGAGCTGGTACTGATACCGCTGATTTTCTGTGCTTGCGACTGCGGGCCAACGATGGCGAACGCATCAGACAAGTCATGCTGGCGCGGGTCGACGGTCTCCTGAACGCCGCCGCTCTGCCACCAAAAATCGATGCAACGGTCGGCAAAGATCAGCAGGCATTCGTCGCCTTCTTTTACCGGAAAGGTCAGCGTGCAACCGCCGCCGCGCGGGAATACGACCGGCACATCCACCAGCGGTTTTAATTCGGTTGAGCCGTCGCCAACAATACCGCGAAGCGCCACTTCTACTGTGCAGGTTACAGCGTCAGGATCGAACGACTGAATGATGCCTGGCATCGCTACGCGCATCTGGGTAGAAACCGAATCGGCAATGGCCTGCGCGGTCTGCTGCTCGCCGCCGATCTGTGATTGAGTTGGAATTGGCATAAAAAACCCCATAAAAAAACCCGCTCGGAGGCGGGTTATGTACAATATAATTTTTGCTATCAGTAGCCAGTTATCGTATCTGCCAGCAGCTCATTCTTATAATCTGACAAAAGTTTAAGCGCCAAAGCAGTGTTATCGCAGTCGGCCTCTCCCGTAGCGGCAAAGATGGTCAGCTTGACTAACTCCATTGAGGTATTCAGTTCATAGCCATTCAAAAGCAAAAACACGCTGGCAGCCTGGAAAGCCGTTCGCTTATTGGCGTCATTAAAAGCGTGAGACTTCGCTATCGCAACCATGTACATAGCTGCAAATTTAAATAAATCCTCACATCCTTCATACATGCGTAAGTTATCGACGCGATTGAGGGCACCTTCGAGTTTTCCCCGGTCTGGCTGTCCGCTATTTGGCAATGTGCTCTTCTGAATAGCGATGACCTCATCTACCGAAAGGAATGTAATTTCAGTCATTACTTATCTTCCAGTTTTTTTATGATTTCCGCATGCCTGGTCTGAGTATGTTGCAGAGCTTTGATAAATGACTCAGACACTCCCTGCAAAGCAACTGCTGCATTAGCGGCCTTCATCATAGTCTGGCGAGCCTCATCAGACTGAAGAAGGGCATCCAATTGCTTAGTAAGCTTCATGACACCCTCCGTTATCTGTGGTGACAAATTCGATGCAATTAATTGCGCAAGATGCGTGTCTATTTTTTTCGCAGATGTTTTTACCTCATCTGCGGAAGCAATTTCATCAACTGATTTTGCACTGATGACAAGGTCGGGCTTTCCGCGCTGCGTAACTGTGACGCTTTCGCCAGAGCGTAAACAGTCCAGTGTTGCAGATAAATCCGATCGCATTTGCGTGTAAGTAATGATTTTCATGGCACCCTCTCTGTACATGTACAGATTAGTGCATAATAAAAACGCGGGATCAACAATTATTGCTGTTTAAGGATGCGGATCATCACTTCACCTTCACGCAGTCGTATGTTGCATACTGACGCGGCGCATTCATGCTGGCTTGCAGCCACTGTGCGTTGAGAATGGCTTTGCCGTTTCGATTGATGTACTCAAGACCAACCCATCTTCCAGGCTGATCGGTAGCCATACGCCAATCCATCTTGATATTGTTATAATCGCCTTTGTTTTTCAGGAAGGTGATTTTTTGCATTTCTGGCTTTGCGCCATTGATTCTGGCTAAGCCATCATCTGCCCAATGGATTTTAAAATCACCACATTGCTGATCCGCAAAAGCGGGTGCTGATATAAGCACCGCGAACACGGTAACAGTGCAAAGTAAATGTCTCACGGCCCCACCTCACTAATTCGTCGTCCCTTGCATTGCTTTCGGGCTATAAAGATCACGAGCGCCACGCGCAAAACACATCAAATCCATGTACCACGCCTGACCTCTGGTGTCGCCAGTATAGTCGATAGCTTTGACGATATAAACGCCATCTGTCGCAATGCTGGCTGCCTGTGACGTTGTGCCTGTCAGCACACGGTTGCCGTTCTCTTCTGTTTCGGTGATGCGACCGGGCGACTGAGCAATTTCGCTATTGCCGAGCGCGGCGCGGTACACCGAAGCCTGATCGAGCTGGATAAGACCATTAATGCGGATGTTCGGGTTTATCAGGCACCGCACGTTTACGCCGCCGCCCATCGTCTGTTGCGGCATACCAATCAGGCCAGTATCGGCATTCAGCACGATGGCTTCGTGAATATATTTATCCTCCGGAACCATCTGGACCTGACCATCCACCAGCTGCCATGTCGCTTTGCACTGCGCAGCAATATTATCCATCACGTTACGGGTGGATGAGTAAATCGCGCGGCCACGAGGAAACACAGTATCAGGAAAGTCGCCGGTAATGCCCTGCGTCACGCCGAACGCGTTGAAATCCTGCATCGTCGCCCGGTGCAGATCCGCAACGGTATAACCAGCTGCAAGCGTGGTGATGGTGGTCGCGTAGAGAAACGCTTCGTGGTCACCAATAGCCTGAATCAACACCCAGGAATCGGTAATGTTGTCCTTCCCGGTCACGGTGAAGCGAATATCACCGTCAAAAATCAGGCCATAGTTTTGGCCGTTCACCTGCCCTATCTGGTCTGGTGAAATTTCCCGGGCGACACCAACCTGGCTCGCATCAACACTCGGCGCAATGCCGTCATACCCGGCGATGATGCGGATTTTGGCAAACTCCTGCCCCAGAATCTTGTTCGTGGTATCGGTCGAAAGGTTGTAAATTTTCACGTTTGCCACGCGCGGCCAGCGTGTATCTGCCCATTCGATCTGGAACGTGACCTTAAAGTCAGACAGGGAAATACCCTGCCCGTTCTGGTCCAACAGCTGCAATTCAAAATGGCGCATCCAGTTAAGAGACATTTCTACTCCTGTACGAAAATGAGATGGCTGTATGTGCCGAGGTTGGTTTTGGTGGGCTCGTCTGGTGCGCCTACATCGCAGCCAACGAGCAGCGCCCCGTTAATACCTAGTTGAGGATATTGCTCAAGAAGATTTACACCGGTTACCAGCGGCACACCAGAAAGAAGCGGTTCGCCACTGCTATCTTGTACATCCAGAATCCAGCCAGCAGAATCACGCCATATAACTCTCAGCGTGTATGTTATCTCTGCTAACTGAATGCGAAATAGCTGATTATCCGGCGATAGAGGGATTTCAGTTACATTCATTGGACACCTATAGCGTTACCAAGACTGGTTCCTTTTAGCCCATCAAACCAACCCGATGACTTAATTACCGATTCATTTACTGGAGTTGCGGATTTAGTCCCAGAGTTTTGCACCGCTGATGTACTAACACCGCCCTGCATATCGGATTTATCAGCAACAGTGACATTTTTTGTCTGCGTTATGATGACCTCACGCAGGGTTAGTGTGCAGTTCAGCACGTTTTCGCTGGTTTTATCCGTTGTCACCTCGATGGCACGTACCAGCATATTGGTGTACACCCTCTTCCCGGTCACCACATCGAATGGCACGCGCTCAAGTTGCATATCCAGAAGCTTTTGGTATGTCTCCTTTGGGCTCAGTCCGGCACTGAGGCCGATTGAAGATGTATCAATGAAGTCTAGCAACGAACCGCCACCAGCAAAGCCGCATTCCATTGTGACTTCGCTGGGGCGCTTATATGCATGATCGGCGATGAAACCCGACGCGCTATTAGTTGTTGGTTTCTCCACCGGGTGCTCAGTGATTTCGAGCGCATCAGAATGCTTTTCGGAGACGACCACGCTGGGGATTAGTATGCCAATTCGCCGGGATTGCTGGCGAAAAATCGCTGATAAAATATCCATTATCTCGGTCCTGCGGGGAGTTGCTGGGTTAGCTGTGAGTTCACACCCTTTTGACGGTCAACAGTCAAACGGGCAGCCTCGCGCGGATCGGAAACGCCGTGGATGTTAATGTTCGTTTCCTGCTGAATCACCGGGGTGCTGGTGGGCATATTGCTCATCACTTTCGGAATGTAGTTGCGCGTTTCCTGCGGCATCAACCCCATGCCATAGCGCTGAACGTTGCCGATCCCCCAGTTATACGACGCCAGAGCCTTGCTAAGGTCTCCGCCGTTCTGCCGCAGCAGTTGACTAAGATACTTAGCGGCTGCCTGTGCTGACTTTTCCGGGTCGAATACATCGTTACCACGCAGACCCATGTCGCGCGCCGTGCCATCCATAAACTGGAACAGTCCCTTTGCACCCGCGCTGGACATGGCGAACTGGTTACCGCCCGACTCGGTGATCGCCACGCTTTTCAACAGACCAGCAGGCAGCTGATAAAGAGACTCCAGCTTATTGAACATTGGCCCCATCCAGTCGAGCAATACTTTGCCCTGGGTGGTCGCCTGAGGTCGCTTAACAGACTGAGCTCGCTGCTCTGGGTCGTTACCGGGAATATCTGACTGAATATTATCCCCGTACACAACGCCATTACTCTGCGCCTGTCGAATCACTTTACCGGGTCCGCCATGTAACCAGTCCATCCATGCCGGCCACTCCCGTATCTCGCTGACATCTTTGTGACCAAGATCGGTTTTGATTCCTATCGCTGCAAGAGCGTCGCCAACGTTCCTTTTTGCGTAATCCCAAGACGATTGCGCACTGGCTTTTATATTTTCACGATCGGAAACCACATAACCAGCATACAAACCCCATAGTTTAAGCCACGGAGGTATCGGTAAACCGGCAATTTTTCCAAACGCCCCTAATACTTTTGACACCCATACTCCGGCAATGAACGTAGCCAAAATTTCCAACGAGTTCTGCCACCCACCGACAGCATCTTTTAACCCCAACAGCTTATCGCGCAGCCAGAGAATTGCCTTTTTCGCCTTTTCTATTGCTGGCTCCCACTTGCTCCAGTCAATCAGGCTTTTGCCGCCTTCTTTCCACGTCTGGTAATCGTCGTACAGCAATCCGATCGCCAGAATCAGCGTGGTGATCAGGCCGATAGGGGATTTAAGGAATGCAGAATTAAGCAGACGCCATGCGACCAGTAGAGCGCCGAATATTTTCAGCAGATTTTTACTGCCATCATCAAGACGCTTCCACCAGTCAATGACAGAGCCAGCGCCCTGTATCAGCCGCCACGCCATTCGCGTGAAGGCATTCGCAAGCCAGATCACGCCTTTAATGACCTTGGTCAGCGTCTCTTCAATCTTCGGGAAATTGTCGAGGATGCGCCGCCGCAGACTATCCAGCGAACCAGCCAGACCACCAGCGAGATTTGAGCCGATCTTGTCCCGCATGATGCCGAACAGCGACGTAAGCCCGCGCATGGACGTCATGAATTTGTTGGACTGAACAGCAGCTTTATCAGCGTTGAACCCCGTCTTTTGCAGCATCGACTGGTAATCAGCGGTAAAGCCATTCATGCCACGCCGCATCGCCATCAACGTGTTTTCATCGATGCCTAGCATCTGCGCATATTGCTTCGCGCGGTAATACGGCATGTTGTTGAGCTTTTGCCCAACGCCAGTAAAGATGGCCGCGGTATCACGCATCTTTCCGCTGGCATCGCGGGTCTGGACGCCCAGGCGGTTCAGGAAACCTTCCGCGCCCGGATTGCTACGCATGAAACCGGCCAGCCCTTCGAGGGAAGACATAGCCGACTCGGCGCTGGCACCGGTTTGCGATGCGGCATAGCCCAGCGCTTTGATGCCCTGGACGCTGGCCCCCGTCCGTTGGGATGCCCAGTAAATTTTATCCAGACCATTCGCGATCTGGGTGGTAAATCCGACAATGCTCAGCGCTGCGCCTTCCACCACCGCGCCGACCTTCAGAACGTTCGCGGTAACGCCTTTCAGCACGGCTTCAAACTTATTAGCGCCAGCCTGATCGATATCGAATCCCAGCGAAACAAGGAAATCTTTAATCGTATCTGCGTTACCGCTCATTGGCCGCTCTCCATTTATCTACCCGGGCGTCGTTATCCTCGCGCATGTCGAGGTAGTCATTGAGAAGCGCGATGCGGCAGAGGTCTACCGCACCGCTGTTGAGGTCTTTCTGGTCAATATGGAAGGCAAGCGCCGGACGAAGAATAAAATCTTCACCGCCCGGCAGGCTGTTGAAGGTTATTCCGCTGGCGGGGTGGGCGTCTCGCTGGTAGGGAGTCCTTGCAAAAAATTTCCCAGAGAGTCGGCGACCACCCGCGCCACCAGTTGCAGCATGGTCAGCAGGTCGATATCGTCAAACGCCATTTCGCCATGCTGGCAGACCGGCACCCAGCCTTTCATGTGCTCGCGTGAAACAACGGAAAGGCAGGGGAACAAGATAGCGTCCACGTCGCCATCGCTCAGATCGGACACAGCATTGGCAATCTTTGGCAGGATGGTAGCCATCGCTCCTTCTGTGTCTTTGCTGCTGATCTTCTCCTGAACGCTACGGAAGTCAGAAACCATCCCGGCCAGCACCGGCAACAGCTTTCGCGACACCTTCAGCTGTTCGAAAACGCTGAGCTTTGCGGTGCGATATTTCACGCCTTTAATTTCGAATTCCATGCGTTAAAACTCCCCGAGCAGCTGGTCAATCTTGCCGCAGTCGAACACCCAGGCAACAGTCCCGCCCTCTTTGGCGTTATTGAAATCAGGCTGTTTCTGGAATGCACACGAACGCGCAGTAGAAATATCACCCGATGCCGTGTTGCGAATAACGATCACGTTATTGCCCCAGGTGGCAGAGGACTGGCTTTGCGCGTTATACGCCAGAGACAGCTTCTTGTTAACCGGGGAGGTTTTCAGCAGCGTCACCGTAATGGTGCCTGACTTATCGGCGTGCAGGCTGTGCATCACTTCGCCATCGGCACCAATGGTCATGGTGTTCTTGTTGCCGCCCAGGGTCTGGGTGATACCTTCCTCAGAGTTCGCAGAACCCTGACCAAGATCGATAACGCCGGTCGGCCCGGTGAGCGACGCGGTTACATCGAGAAAAGAATAAGTTGCCATTTATCGCTCCTTAGCGAACCACGTTGATCTGCACATCGGCATAATGAACTGCGCCAGCCAGCTTACAGGCCACCTGGATTAACGGTGCTTTGCGCGCTTCGCGGTCGGCCTGCGCCTGTTCGGACAGCGGTTGCGCATACACGTAATAGCCTTTGGTCAGCGTATCGCCAGAATTCAGCTGTCCGATAGGGCCACCATTCCACACGCCAGCAGCTACCAGACCGTTCGTGACGGACTGATCCATGGACTGTTCAACGTTGGAAAGCAGACGGGTCACACCGGCATCAGTCTGCGGAATTTTGGTGGTGCTGGTGTAAAGCAGGTTATAGAGGTTGGTCTGAACGTAGTTCTGCAACCAGTCGAGCCCGTGGCGCTCGTCGAAGAAGTCACCGTTCGCCATGACGCCCTGTTGCAGGATCGCCGTGTCGTTGGCGTAGTACACAAACACGTTCGCATTCTTCGCATCCACAGCCGCCGCCTGTCCTACCGTCAGCGTTTCGTAGGTTACGCTTGGTTCCTGTTTGAATTTCAGGGTAATGGTGGTATTGCTGCCGTTGAAATTGACAGTAAACGCGCGACCGAAAGCTGAAACCGCTGCATAAGGGCTGCTGGTGGAATACTGAATAAAGGTACGGGCATACTTGCCAGCCTTTAATTTCGACGCAACATCGGTCGTCGAAGTCGTGCTGATAATATCGGCGTCGGCAGAAGTTACCCCGAAAATGCGGCTCAAACTGGACGCTTCGATGAGTTTAGCAACCTCAATCACGTCGTCAGCATCAAGCACATCAGCGCCATCAGCAACATCATCAGCGACAACCAGCCCATACCAGTTGGTATACTGCAGGCAGGCATTAACAGCTTGCACGATGGTTTCCACGCTTCCACCTTCGGAAGAGGTCAGCGTCTTCGCCCAGCGGCCAACATAAACCTGCGTCGGCTTCGGCGACTGGCTGAAGAAAACCTGCGCCGCTTCATATTCCGGGCTGTCGACTCCGAAGTCCTCGCCAATGTCCTCAACGGACGCATAAAGGCGGACGCGTTCCTGCACTGGAATGACAGTGGAAGAACCGAGGATCAGCAGCGCGCCGAAGTTACGACCAGTAGCCGCTTTCGGCGAGATGATCACATCAACGTTTACAACGTTGGATACAGGTAAGCCCTGCGTCATAGTTTATTCTCCAAAAAAGGTGACTGGCGCTTCCACCAGCGATTTAATACCGTACTCGCGCACAACCTTCCGGCGCAGGCGCACCGTCATGTCGTAGCGGCGAACCCATTGCTGGTTGATAAGTTCGGGGAAAGGGGTCAGACCGGTATAGTCGCCCAGAGACAAACCAAGCGCGTTCAGCTCAGCATTGTTTTGCGGGACAGATATGCCATCGCGAAAACGGGACGCATAAGACATACCAGCCGGGCCATAGAACGACGCCATGCACTCGAACGTTTCATGCCGCCAGAGCTGAGCGCCCTCGTCGGTCTGCCTGGTGAATGCAGGGTTGTTATCAATGAGCAACCCGGTAACGCCAAACGCGCACCAGTTCGTTTCAACGGGTGGCAGTGGCGGCTGATTTTTCTGCCAGCGCGGACGAACCATTCCAGACGGCAAGCCGGAAACATTGCGCATCCACTGGCTTAACAGCCTGTCTAGCGCTTCGTCATAATCCGGATCGCCGCTGGTGGGTGTCAGCCAGCCGCGCTCTGTGCTGGTGTTATTGCTCAACGGGAGTACCCCCATCAAACGGCAACAGTTCGCAATGTGCCTGGACGAAGCCAGCACCGTAAGCGGTATACGGGTCGACGAACGTCACACGATAATCCCGGTTCTGATACGTCACGATATCGGCATCACGGCCAGTCTGCCCCTGCGTGAGTCGCTCAGTCGTCACGATTAAAATCGCCCCGCTGATAACCTGCCCGGCCTGCATGCGGCGGTTTTCAAGGGAGCGGTCAACGGTAACAACCCCTGCAAACTGCGTTTTAACTTCGCTGTCGCTGCCGATCCCGTCCTCGTCCACCGTTTGCGCGCGACGTGTTACCCACAGGTTAAAGTCGCAAAAATCGGGGTCAAAAAGCACGTCTGTTACATCAAGAGTCGGCATCTTTATCCCTCACAACATGGGTAATGGCTCTGCGATATTGCCCGGTGTCGATTAGCGGTTTCACCAGTTCGGTTCCGGGAGACTCGCCAGCAGCGCGTCGGGCAAGCTCCGCTTTCGCCCCTTTACGCCCTCGACGCGCGCGAGCTTCAACGGTGCTATCAGCAAGCGGTGTAAAGCCGGTAATGGTCATGTACCGCCTGACGCCATTAGCAGCCAGCGTTCCGGCGCGGTTGAGCGCTCTTTCCGCACCCGCCGCATTACCATCAAGCGCAGCCTGCGCCGCTGCTTTAAGCTGCGGCACTGTCTGTTCCTCTACTGATTTAACGCCGGGGACCAAGTGCGGGCGTGGGGGGATGTTTTGCGCTGGTGAGCCGTATTCGTTGACGTAACCGATCCCGGCATTGCCAAACGGAACATCATCACGCTCACTGTCTTCCGAAGGGATACCGACCAGCACATCCTTTTTGGTTAGCGACCTGATCGCATCCAGAATGGCCTGAGCGTTATCCACCCTCGTTGTTACACCGCTTTTGAAACTCATAGCTGGCGACCGCCCGCACCGAACATCGTGATCAGCTGATAAAATTCAGCGCCATATCGGGTGTTATTCCAGAAGCCCGCGTCTGGATTGAGTGTCATGCTGGTGTCATAGCTGACGCTAACCTTGTCAACAGACTTGGAGGACTGCACGCCATTGGTTGAACCACCCGGGCCACCAACCAGCATCGCCCGGCTATCTGCCGCCCAGAGCGTCATGTAGTGCGCCACGAACAACTCGGCAAAGTACGGAAACAACTTTTTGCCGGTGACGTTTTCACTCAGCAGCTCATCGGCCAGATTCAGGCGAAATTCGATTTGGGGATCGGGATATTTTGCCGGGTCAGCAAACTGCGGGAAGTCGCGCCGAAAATCACTTACTGTTGGCAGGCTTTGATTCTTTGGCATCTTTCGCCCCATTACCGCCAGTCTGGGCGGCAGCAATCTGCGCTTGCAGGCTGTCATTCTGCTCTTGCAGCTTGAGCAGCGCTTCTTTCAGATCGGCAATCAGCTTATCTTTGTCGGCAATCTGCGCTTGCAGGCCGTCGATAATGGGTTGCAGATCATCGGTGTCGCTAATCACGCTTTCAGAAAGCTCAGAGTGCGCCTGGGTGAACCAGTGCGACGCGACCTCTTCCGGTACGTTATGCCGTCCCCGGCCAAACTCCTGTTTTGACTGATCGCCGAGCGTCAGCGTAAACGGGGTGTGAACATGGATGGTAACCAGCTTTTCTTTCGCCATTTTCAGTTTCCTTCTGGCCCCTTTCGGGGCCGTTCTGGTTATCAGATACCGTCCACGTAGGACAGGGTTTCTTTGTACACTGGCTCAACCGCACCGAGCTTGCCGTAGTAGGTCGCAATCTGGTACAGACCGCGATACTGGATAGGAACGCTCTGCAACGGCACCAGCGGATAGCGCACGTATTTCTTGTCGTTGGTGTAGGCGACCATACGGTCTTTACCGCCAACCCCGCGCCCTTTCAGCCATTTGACCGCTTTGATTTCCAGCGGAACGCCGTTCTGGTGGAAAGCGATAGTGTTCACGGCCAGATAGGTCAGCAGTGACTGGTTACCCGCTTCGGAAACCTTACGGCTTGCCAGTAGTGAATACTGCTCTGGCGGAATGCGCAGATCTGAAGGCACGACGGAGTAGCCGGAAGCAGCCCAGGCATTCGACAGAATGCTGTTCACGCTATCGAGGATCTCGTCGTTGGTGGAGCTCGCCCAGGTCTTCGGCGCATTGTTCAGCGTCACACCGACAAGGTTTGCCAGCCCTTTCAGGCCGAGCGCGTCATCGCCGATGTAAACCTGCTCGTCGTTGTCCATCTGCCATTTGAGCTGCATCCCGTCGTACTTCTGGGTATCAATCGGGCGGCCTACCTGCTGAGCTGCTGCCAGCTCTACAACGGTCCAGCCCAGTTCCATGCCCCAGAGGTTCAGCGGATTGCCGTCTTTGCCGATATCAACGTTCACGCCAGCAATAGCGGTGGAGTCTTTACCTACCCAGTTTTTACCGTTCGGATTTGCGCCAGTACCCGCAGCGCCAAAGCTGGTGTTAGTCCAGCTGGAAATGTCATCTGCGATAGAAACATCTTCACGCAGCTGAATATCGCGGGTCCAGGTATAACCCACCAGCGGCAGGTTCAGCGTCTGGTCGAGTCGCTCCAGCTCCCCGATGAGAAAGGCACCAGAGCTATCAACGGTTGCCTGATCAAAAGTAATCATTCGTCTGTTCCTTAAATCTTCCAGGAGATTTCTGCATTGCCGTTAGCGTCACCGGCCCCTGTGAATTCGGCGTTGGTCAGCGCCACGTTTTTGCCACTGACTGACGTGGACATGAAGCCGCCCAGCGGCACGTCAATGGTTGAGTCGAGCGAAACAACCACGTAGACAGGCGCGCCTTTTTTGATGGTGCTGGCATCGAAGCCAGATCCGAGGTTAACGGTCATGTAGCCACGCTTCATGGCGTCGCCCGGGAAGTTCTTATCCGTCCCCACCTGGCGAACCATGTCTGGCTGCGATGTGGTCGGATACGGACGAACGTAGATCCCCTTCACCTTGTCGGCGGTGTCACCGTCCGCCAGCGGCACGAAAAAGCCGTCAGCGTCATATTTGCCAGCCAGACCATAGGCAGCGAAGGCGTTAGCGGATTTAAGGATCACCGGTTCGACGGTTAAGTCCTGCGGGCGAGAGATAGCCCCGGCAATGCCAACAGGCATCCGGTACAGATATGCAGTCATTGGATTATCCTTTGCGGTTAGACCAGAAGTCGGCGTTTTGTTTGTTCAGGGAAGCGATGCTGGTCATGCCCATATTTGGACGTTGTGCATCGCCCGTGGTGCTACGGGTGTTTCGCCCTTTGGCAATCTCTGACACGGCGTTAAACGCCATATCTACCGATTGCTTGGGCAATTTGCGGATATCCGCATCACCGACAACCTGGCGAACCAGTGTTTTGTCAGCGGCAGCCAGCACATCACGTTTGAACGCGGTCGGTTTCACCTTACGGCTCAGATCGATACCCGGGACGATAACCTCGGCACGATAGGCAGAGTCACCGGTAATCGTGGTTTCCTCTTCGTCGTCCTCGCCGTCGCAGGTCGGATCTTTTTTGTCTTTTTCGTCAGGCTTATTGTCGTTATCGCACATCGCAGTTCCTTCGAGCTTAGCCAGCAGGGCTTTGAGCAAGGTTTTGATATCGTCCTCGCCGTCGCAGGTTGTCTCTCCGCACATTTCCGGCTTTTTGTCCGGCAATGGTTGCTGCGGTGAAAGGTTAATGTTGAGGTTAACGCCGCTCGGCAGATCCCCTTCGTCACCCGTTACCGCCGCTGGCGCAGAGTCCAGCAGTTCGTTCATGGTGTCAGCGTCACCCGTTTTGATGGCCGTGCGCATGCGGGTCCACCAGCTTCTCTTTTGATTTGCCATTGTGTCTCTGTCTCCAATTGCACAACGATTTCCGGCTCTACCTTTAGGGACAAGAGCCACATGGTTTCCGGTAATATCGACCTGCTCGGCTTTACCTGGCTCGGTCTGCTCGTACTCCGCGTCATAGCCGCACGACACTTCACGCAGGCCATCTTCGATAAGCTGAATGGCGCTTTCGTCTTTGACGATAAGGTCAGCCAGCATCAAATCAGACTGGTCACCAGTCCCGCGCCGCACGTTCTGAAGATGCCCGACAGCAAGCTCTTTCCAGTTCTCGGGATTTACCAGCCGCACATTCCCGTTTTCATCTTCAGGATGCAGGATCGTGATGCTCATCCCTTCGAATGAGGCGAGCGTGGCCGAATGGAATACCTGCTCAGGAGAGCGCGTTACGACTATCTCACCGAGCTTGTCGGGTTTGAGGTTTGGCAGATCGGCAGCGCCGTAGAGCTGCTTACCCGTTCGACCTATCGGCACGTCTTTGCACAACAGAGAGCCGTCAGCCAGCTGATAGCGGGTTTCCCCCAGCCGGGTATTGAAAAAATATTTCATGGTTTACCTGCGATTCAGGCGAGATAAGAATGAGGGTTGGGGAAAACGATTTCTTTGTAACAGCGGCAGTTCGGCAGCTCACCAGCGTGACCGGTCATGCCGTCAAGCGTTGGAGGTCGGCCCCATTCGACAAACTTACCTTCCATCTCCCGATGAGAATGCCGGACGTCGCCATCTTCGGCTGTACGCCAGATATAACCATTCGAGCCGATTGACAGCGCACGCGCCTGATCCAGCGCGCCGGTTGCGCGTCCAAGTTCGGTACGGGCGATAAGGTTCGCTCGCGAGCGTGACACGTCACCGGACGCTGCTATCTCTTTCGCGAATGGCTCAGCGCGACCACCAGTCACAACGGCCTCGATGGCTTTGTTCTGAATGTCATACACCCGATCGGCGGCCTCAAGAGGCAGCGATTTGATGTACTTAATTTGCTCGGCGACGATGGATTTCATCACCTGGCCTACCGGGGCGCGGTCAACCATGTTGCGCAGCTCTGCGCTGATGTTCCGGCTGTGTTGACGCCACTGCTTTTCATTCTGGCGCGCTATGTCTGCGGTGAAGTTCTCAGCTACCTTCGTCGCCCAGGGGGTGATGATTTCGCTGTAGCGCTCCAGCGCATCCATGATTTCGGTGACGCTATCGTTTGAACCATCGTAGCGCCCATTTACGATATCCCCGACCGCCCGCGCTATCTGCCGTAGGCTCGTTCGATATCGGATCTCCGCCTGGCGACTCTGGCGGTTTGTCGCCAAGTTCGCCGATGCCTGGCGGCGCTTCGTCTTCGGCATTCTCTATGTCCTCGTCGGTAATGGAAGCCCCGATGCCGGTGACGTCAGAGTTTTCGCGCAGGTCGGTCATTGCCGCCTTACGCGTCATCAATCCGTCGCCCAGCGCGGTGCTGATCGCGGTGGTGGTGTTTACGGCCACCGTTGAGCGGTCAACGTCAGACATTTGCCATAGCGGGTTAAATTCAAACGTAAAATCGTCCGGCAGCGGCTTACCGAGTTCCGAACGGTGCATAATGTCCAGTATCCGGCGCATCGGCAGCCGTAAGCGGCGCTCCTGCAATGAGCTCACCCGGTCGTAATAGTTGGCGAGGTCTGCGTCACCAGTAGAGAAGCCTTTTGGGGACTGCCCGAACAGGCGCACCAGCGGGATACCAACGGCACCGCTGATCTGCTCAGCGAACTGCGAAAGAATGTCATCCAGACCACTGAAGCTGTACTGGTGGGTTTCGAACTTATCCCGCGAGTCCATGAGCGTCATGCCTTCATTGCTCTGGAACTGGCGGATCAGGTCGATGTTCTTCAGCAACGCCTCGAACGCCGGGCCACCAACCGCGATAAGCTCGCGCAGCTTCTCCACGCTGTAGGTGCGCAGATGCGCTTTGTAGACCAGCTGAGCCGCGCCGACAGTGGCGCTGTCGAACGCAGTAAGCCGATCCCAGATACGCTCTACAACCGACATTCCCCATTCGTTTTCGGTTATCTTCTGCTGGAATGGCAGCGTCACCCCGTCGAAGCGAATCAGGCGGCTGTGATGGATGCGCCAGGCTGGAATGCCCGTTGCAGTGGTCACTACGTCGTAAAACTCAGGTTTCCCGAGATCCGGCCCCATCTCTTTAATGCGGCGGGTCAGGACCGGGTTAATCATCCAGCGGTCGAGCGGGAGAATGCCCTTAAATTTGCCCTCGCCAATGGTTTCGAGCCGCAGCGGAGTCATTGGTGCCTGCCCCTCGATCATGATGAAGCCAACCGCTCCGCCGTAGAGTCGCGACCATTTCAGCGCGTCGTTCAGCGCATCCCAGATCTGCAACTCATCCAGCTGCGCTTCCAGGGTGCCACGGTCTTTGGCGTCAATCTCCGAAGTGATACGAATGCCTTTCCGGGTCATATCGTCCGGGATAGCGTCGACCGCTTCGCCGATAACCCACGATCCGCGATATGACCATTCCACCAGCATGCGGTTGCGGCTGGTGAAGTTAGCCCGGTAGGTCGATGCTGAGTGCTGGTTAGGCGTCTGCATCCCCACGCGGGCGACAAAGTTCTCATAGCCATCAGCGGTGGCCTGCGCCGTTCGCTGAGAGGCTTGTTTGTTTCGTGCCATCAGGCTTGCCTCCCGAGCAATTCCCAAATATCCATTGTTGTATCGGTCGGCGCGAACGCCATTATGAAAGCGTCGGCAATGTTAGGTGAGGGGATATCGCGCTTAGCCAAATCTTTCTTGCTTTCAACCATAACCCTACCGTTACGATCAAAGTCTCGGTGCGGGGTCGTCAGCTCAAGCTTTAGTTTCTCCAGGTGCGGGCACGATGAATCGATACTTATCAACTCATCAACAGGATATTCCTCTCCATTTTTCACCGCGTTGAACGTATTACGAAAGCGATCAGCTACCAGCCACCATGCCTGGGCTTTCAGATTGGCAAAGAAGTCTTTATTCGGAATGCCGTTATATTCAGAATCTGGCTCGTTCACACCAGCGCCAGCATTGAAGCGTTGATAATTAACTGGTCGTGAATAAGGATTTTCACGTCGTCTGTCTTCGTTAATTTCCGAGAATTTAGCACCAGCAGAAGCGCCAACACCAATGGAGTCATAAACGATATCAGCACTTCTCTCTGTGGCTGCCTGATATGCCCGCTGGCAGCTTTTAAGAAGCTCGTCTTCTTTTGCCTTCCATTCATCAGCCCAATACACAACGGAGCCATGACGATAAACATTGGAGCACTTATCCGCACCGCTATCGGCAACGTCGAAGCCTATTCGCTTTCGTCCGTTTGGCTCAAAACCAAGCACCTTATGGGCATCTATTGCAGCCTCAATCCACGAAAGTTTAATAATTGCCGCGTCATCATCAGATTCGGGAACCCCCATATAAACGTGGTCAAACCCCTCCGGATCACGACGCTTTGCAGCCGAGATAACCTTAAGCATGGTGTCTGAGAGGAATGGGTTTTCGTCGTAATTGATTTTTCGCACCAACGTATCTTCTGGTGGATCAACAACGAAATTACGCCATACAAAGTCAGTCACCAGACCAGGGTTAAAAATAAACCAGCATTCAGATCCGCTTTTACGAATGGTTGGTTCCAGTATCTTCCACTGGTATTCCGTTAGTGCATGGGCTTCTTCAAGCCACAAAACGCTGATACCTTCCAGGGATTTAATTTCTTCGATATTGCGCCATAAACCGTAAAACACGAATTCTGAGCCAGTGACCCGGTTGATAATTTTATTATTCAGAATTCGGAAGCGATGCCGCAGCCCAAACCGTTCAATCTGTATTTTGAGCAGGGTATAAACCGACTCTTCGATTTTGTTCTGAATTTGACGCGCGCAACAGAAACGCAGGTTGTATTTATTTGCCAGAAAGACAGCAAACCCAGCAGCATCCCATGACTTTGACGATGAGCGCCCACCAAAAAGTACTTTATTTCGAGCCTGTGTCGTCCAGAAGTTCCTTAGAGCCGGATTCAGGGTCGGTTTGGATGTCAGAGTAAAAGTCATTAAGGTCACGATCTCCATTACCGTCATCAACGCCAGCATCACGACGAAGGCGATCCGCTTCCAGAGACACTTTGTCAGTGGAGGCGAGCCGATGCTCTATAGATGCCTTTGTGAATTCCAGCGACTCAATGCGGGCGGTGTTACGGTGCATGGCTTTTTCAGCAGAGGAAATCAGTGAGTGCAGATCCTTAGCTTTATCATCATCAGCAAGCTCCAGTTCAGCCTGCCAGCGCCCAATGTTCTCCGCCGCCGTCAGGTTCGCCGCACGCAGCCAGAAAAGCTCATCGTCGAGTGTAAGCATCTGAGCATCTTCAGTAGTAGCATCAGAAAGCAACATTCGACGACCATAGCCGCCATGCTTCAGGGCGTGCTGATTACCGGTCTGAAATGGATTGGTTGGAGGATTGGTACGCACTCCGCGTATCGGTTTCGTTTCTGGTGGATGTTCGGCTTTTGGTTGCGTACTTTTTTGCGTACGGCCAGCGCTGGCAGGCTTTTCGCTGGTACGCGCCTTACTCTTTTGCGTACCACTTTGCGTACCATTTTTGCGTACCTGCGTACCGCTATTGCGTACCCAATCAAACTTTTTAGCCCTCTTCCTGATAGCCCCTTCAGTAACGCCGTATTTATCGCCTATATCACGGAGACTAAGGACTCCGGCCCGGTATGCCGATTCAATGGCCTCCCAGTCCGGTTTTGCCATAATACTTACCTCACGTTGACATTATCGAAGCCCCTCAATGAAGAGCTCCTGTAATGCCGCGATCAGCCAATAAGTAATTCCGGCTGCGTTACCTGCATGATGTGCTCATGCTCGAGCTCCAGAACGCGCTTCTCTTTCTTCCGCTCGTTCATCAACCGGCTGCCGATCGTTCCTTTCAACTTTGAGCGCGTTTCTTTGATGGCGTAGCGGTGCTGCATTTCTTCACCCATCGCCATGCGTCGGTTTAGCTGCTCGGCCATCCAGTTAAAGGCGGCGATGTATTGCTCTTTAATCGCGGTCGCCGTTTTTCCGGTGAAACCCATTACAAGCATCATCCAGCCATCTTTCGTGATGTTGTACATCAGGCGCATTTCGCCTTTCTTATCGAGGTATTCAACGGGCTCAAAATTGAGCCGGTTAAAATCAGGGGAGCAATCTGACTCCAGCCGCTTGATAGTGCGAAGAACGTTTTTATGCGCCTTGCCGAAATAGCGGGCGATCTTCATGGACGTCGTGATGACCTTTCCGTTGGATGGCAAAACCATTTCTCGGAAGTCGAAGGCCGGAATAACTGACGGATTATTCATAACGTGTACCTTTCTTTGAGATGAACCTTTGCCGCATAGGAAATCAGCCCGTCGAGGCTCGCCAGCACTAACTGACTTCCTCAAAGGCTCATTTCAAAGGGTATGGTTCGACGTGGGTTGAATGCGCTGCGGTGCGCGGTGAAATTCGGGCATAAAAAAGCCCGACCGAAGTCAGGCTCTGTTATTTGGGTAACGAATCATTTAAGACACTGCTCTTTGATGTAGTCCTGCATGCCGCGAATCATCTTGTCAGCGGTTGCGATTCCGTCCCGGTGATCGAAATAATTCCGTCGAGCGTCTGGAGTAAGTTCGGGGGTTTCTGCATCATCCACGCCGGTGGCGGAGGTGGCTTTTGACACTCCAGGGAAGGTTGCGGCGATGCGCAGCCGTTTAGCGCCAGAATCGACATCCCGACGCAAATCGTTAATGGTTTTTTTCGCATCGGACAATTCCTTCGTGTATTTGGCATCCAGTGCAGCCACATCACGCTGGCGGGTCTGCATGTCTTTGATGGTGGCTTTAGCCATGCTGAGTTTCTCAGTGGCTTTATCGCGCTGGTCTTTGTAGGTGATAGCGTTGTTGCGGTAGTGGTTCACGAAGAAAGCCAGTACGCCGATTAACGCCAGCACCAGCAGCTGCAGCCAGTAACGCTTAACCAGCGCGCCAATCATGATAGGAACAGAGCCCGCTCTGCCTCCCGCCGACGTGTCAGCCCATTCAGCACCTTCCCACCAGCTTTATTCCAGCGCATGAACTCATCGGCGGCGCCAACGTAATCACCGGCGTTGAGTTTTCGCAGAAGAGTCGATGTTGATAATGACCGGGCGCCGAGGTTATACGTGAACGACACCATGGCGTCGAATTGCCCCTGAGTCAGGCCGACTTTAACCAGGCGGGAAACGTCGCTTTCGTAGCTGACCAGTCCTGTCTTCAGCAGACGCTCTGCCGTTTCCTGATTAATCGTCATCCCGGCGCGGATTGGTTTCCCGTCGACAGGCTGAGTCCATCCGTATCCGATCGTCCAGACGCCAACGCTGTCCTGGTACGCGGTGAGTTTGCAGCCCTCGAATTCTTTAATCAGGGCAATGCCTTTATCACTGGTTTGCATTCTTCATCCCCGTCAGGCGTTCCCAGAAGTACGTCAGTGCTACGGAGCCCATTGCCCCGCTGATACCAGACGTAACCAGAATCATGTAAAGACTCAGCCCACTTTCTACGCTGATCAGGCCACCAATAAGACCGGTAAAGCCGGACACTGCAATTTGTGCCAGCGCATTAATCCAGCTCCAGGTGGCTTTGTTCTGCTTAACGTCAATAAGGTATCGGACCAGGCCGCCCCAGCATGACAGAGCAAGGACAATCAGCCATGACACTCCGGCAATGCTTTCTTTATCTTGCATACGTTTAGCCATATCACCTCCGAAAGAACGGGGTGCTGTTTGTAGTAAGGGATCAGGCCCTCGGGACGATTTAACAAGTAGGCGTGTCGATGATGGTTCCCGGAGCCTGAAATAAAAAATCCCGCGACAGGCGGGCAATATGGGGGTAAGGCAATGTCGGCTCGCTGGCCGAAGGGTCCCACGTAGTGGGTTCTGTGTGCGGCGTACCGCAAATAAAAAAGCCCCGCACGATGGCGAGGCTTGGCATTCATTCATGTCACACACAACAACGGCAACATATACGATTTATTCTGCTCATTTGTTCATTGAAAAGCAAGCGCGTTATGAGGATTTTTTGCAATTTTCCTCACATTTTCGCGATCGTTAAACGCATTTTGAAGCGGTTGGTATAAACATAACAATGAAGCATTGATGATTTGCTTCACCTCTCTACGGATTGTCGAGATGCTTGGGTGTTTGTACTGATTGCCGCCACGCGTCTTCATAAGGCGAGGCTTACTTACTGCATGCTGCCATGATGCAATTCGGATCTCGCTGGAGTTGCAGACGTAGTAGGCGAAGATAACCCGCCAGGCATTTTCATCCACATTCTTCAGGTAGTGGCGAATGACAGCATCAATGAGCATCCCGTCATCATCACTACATACCGGCCGTGATGCTTGCTGGGGCTCGACGGTAGCCATGAATCTGGCAATCATGTTGATCATCGCTTTATCAATCTTGCCGGTCTGGCACCATGCGCCCCACAACTGGAGCCACTGGTCTACCCATTGATGCTGGTCTTTGGTTAATTCCAGTTTCATTATGCGGCTTCCTTCTGTGGCTGGTTGGTTTTGGTCTGGCTGTGCTTTGCTACTGGCGGCAGGTTGGCGCGCTTAACGCTTTCTGCCTGGTACCGGGTTATCTCGTCTCTGGTCACGGCGCGCACTCCCCAATAATGATCTGCCCCTTCTCTCCCCAAAGTTTTGTCACCCGGCCATCCCAGACGCGGCTGTCGTCGTCGAAAATGGCATCGAGAAGCGCCTTTTCCAGGTTGTCTTTATCCGGTTTCTGCTGATGAGCCTGGCCGTTAAGTTGCGCACGCTTCTTCTGGCTCCAGCTTTTCGGCATGGGCAGAACGAATGTTATGTGGTAACCGGATTCCGGAAGGGTTATACCGAGGCGGCGCACCTGAGCTTTAAAGAACCAGTAGGCGGAGGTTTCTGGCCTGCTGCGCCAGCGATCGCTTCGGGTCATGCGAGGCTTGGCGACAGGAGTGATATCGTAAATTTTCATGCTGGCACCACCAGCCCAAGGCGGGCGATCTGGATAACGGTCAGAACGATAGCGCGGTCCATCATCTGACGGCGTTCGTCTCGCGATAGCTTGCTGCCGTTGTCGATGCTGTCGTGGCAGCAAACGCAGATCGCCGCCGTGGCGCAATCATCGGCTTTCAGGCCCATGCCTTTGCCTTCATTGCGATGCGCTACCTGCGTCCCCCACGAGCCGCATAACACGCACTGCTCGATCTGCCCTACAGCGGCGAGCCACTTTTTACTGCGGTAGGTTCTCTGACTGGGGTTATTTCGCATTGCTGTCCCCCCAACGCTTTGCCCACTCGATTTCATTGCGGGATTGTTCGCTGAAGGTTACGCCCTGCTTGGTGCCGAACCAGTAAATCGCCTCGATGACTTCTACCATCTGGGGAATGGTCATTTTGCTGGTGCGCTGGCCGAACATCACGACGCCACCATCAAGGCCGGGGGCCATTCGCTGTTCCTGCTTTTTGGTTTTTGCCACCAGCGCGGTGATGAGGTCTTTCCAGTCGTCGGAATCGTATTTATTGCCGAACCAGAGAACCTGGTCGGAAAGGTCTTTCAGTAGCGGCCACATCTTGCGATTTTGAATAGCGGTGCGCGTCGACTCTTTGACGTCGAGTATCAGCGGGCGCTTGCTGTCGACCGGCAACTGACGAATGTAGTTGATAGCGTTCTGCTTAACGCTTTCGTTAACGAGGTGGAATTGTTGGCTCACGCGTCACCCCCGAAGAGGTTAAGCGACAGATACGACAAATCGCTGACGTCGGATAACGTCAGGCGATTGTGTTTAAGCTGGTGGTGCTGCGCCATGGTGTTCTCCGTGGCGCGAATGTCCGGGTGTCAGTTGTTCAGGATGACAGGGATATTATGGCTGGGCATTGTGGCAAAAGCAATTTAACGCCGACAAAAAAAGCCTCCGAAGAGGCTTGTATGTTATTGATTACACTGTGACATGTCACGCCGTCAATTTGGTTTCGTGCCAACCACGCGTAACCCAGCATTGCGCATCACCGTCGCACGGACACGACTTAACCGGCAGCGCATCGCCGCATTTACCGCAGCGGTTCGCGCTGATTGACTTAATGCGACCACGAACGCGGGCATCGTCCTGGCGGATCAGCATTGCGACGTATTCGCTCATTTCATACGGCGCTCGCCCCGGGCGGCGGGCGGCACAATTGCGCTCCAGCATCTCCAGTTCCTGCGTATCAAGTATGAGCTCAAATTTACGCCCACCAGCAGCTGCTTGTCGGGCTCGCTGGGCGGCTTTGCGTTCAGCAGCAGATTTAGCCATTGCTATCTCCCGGCTTTGGTGCTGCGGCTATCATCGCTGCCCAACATAATTTCGCCCGATGCGCCGCCTGTCGGCACCCACTCATAGCCTGGTACTCCTCCCATACAGCCGGATCGCTGAAGTCCTCATCCGGTTCGGACTCGAAGCCGTAAACGATCATGTCTTCTGTCGGCTCAATCGGCACCACGACATAACCATCCGGAATTGCCAGAGAGTTGCCAGGCTCCTTGATGTGTAATCGCGGTTCGCCGTCTTTCGGCTCAGGCCACTGGCGCGCCATGTTCACTTTCAGCTTTTCTTCCATCGCTGCTGTGATTTCGCCGTCAGATATACCGGCACGCCGCTGAGCATCCCACAAGAGGAATTGGAGATCCGCCCACTCGGATAAATCATCTGGCGCGGCAGCGGCCTCCAGCGCTTCTTTCGCAAGGTGTTTCAGCGGACCAACTGGGCCAACATCACCAAAGGTTTCCTGTGACCATGCAGCGTGCCGATCACGTATCAACCTGCGTAATTGCGCCGGTGATGCTGACTCGCCGATATTGATGGTGTTCCTGTTCATTGTGACGCCCCCGGAATAAAGTAAAGGAACCATGCGTATGCTACTAACGCCACCAAAACCCTTACGGCAAACATCGGTTTGATGAAGCGAAACGGGTTTTGCCACATCACGAATGACATCATCCCCAGCACAGCGACCGAAATACCAATGACCATCGCGGTTATCTTGATCAATACAAATACTTCGTTCACTGGGCAGCCTCCTGAATAACAGTACCTTTGGATTCAATGCGCTTATGGCGCTCCCAAAACCACTGGTGAAGATCCATCAACTCTTTGTCGAGTGGCGCGTATTCGCGGTCAAAGTAGGCCTGAGCGTCTTTCTCGTCCTCGTTGGGTAGCTCACCAGGACCAAGCATGGTGTTAAAAATCCATGCCATCCCGTTCTTGGCGTCTCCGGTGGTGCGCCAGTCGATAACCGCCGCTTTCATCACAAGCAGGTTCTTACCGAACATCCGATCAAGCTCTTTGAAGCGATTGCGGATGTATTCGTTCTCGTCTTTCAGTTGGGCGTTCTGCTTCTCTACGTCAGCCAACACATCAGCGCGAGCACGCTGCACATCCAGCTGCGTCGCCAGTTCACGCACCAGCGCGGCAGACTCAGCGCAATGCAGCTCTTTCGCCAGCGCATGCCCGGCAGCTACGAGTTCTTTGGTTTTGTTGGTCATACCGCACTCTCCTGATGAATGATTTCCAGATCCAGCTTTTGAGCCAGAGCGTGTTCCGCTTTTGCGCCTGCGGAGTTCTGCCAGCCGGACAGCAGGAAAATGCCGTCAGCGCAGCGGAGCATCGCGAGACAAATATCCATGTACTCTGGCTGACTCAGGCCATCGGGAAGCGTCGCGGGGTTTAACACCACATGGCCTTCCGAAGCCAGGCGCAAAGCCTCAAAATGGAACGCAGGGCGGTTATATTTCGGGATGCCGGTCATTGGCCCAGCAATGTAAATTTTCATCAAAATTCCCTCTTTTTGTTGGGTCTGGCATCATTCGCGCGACGCTTCTGCTCAGCAGCAGCCTGGTCGCAGTCGTAGATCGCACCGTTGCGCTGGTCGCAATACACAACGCCGGTAGGGCCGTGGCGGTTCAGGCGCAACAGCAATTCGGTAGCCGCCTGATCTGCGTTTTCGTCGTATGCGCCTTCGCGGTAGATGCCGATCCAGTAATCGCAATCCTGCTCAATCTGCCCGGTGTCGCGGGAATCACTTGGCATCGGGCGTTTGTTGGTGCGCTTCTCCAGATCGCGGTTCAGCTGGGTAAGCAGCACCACGATGCAGTTCAGTTCCTTCGCCAGATTCTTCAGCCCCTTAGTGATAATTCCGTAGGCCAGGTCGTTACGGTCAGCCTTGTCGGCGGTCATCAGGGTCAGGTAGTCCACCAGCACCATGCCGACAGCGCCGCGTTCTCGTTTGATGCGACGCGATTCTGCAACGATGTGCGCCAGCGTGATCCCGGGCGTGTCGTCGACGTACAGGTTCCCGGTCTGGGCCAGACGTCCGCCAGCAGCAAAAGCCATTGCCACCTGCGCGTCGTCGTACCGATCGCCATAAAACACGTCGGTATTCACGCGGCTGACCTGCCCGATCATGCGCTCCACAATCTGCTTATCCGGCATTTCGAGGCTAAACATCAGCGCGGGAAGCTGCTCAACCTCGGCACAGTTGACGGCCAGCTGGCTATACAACGTGGTTTTACCCATCTTTGGACGTGCGCCGATCACCATCAGAGCGCCTTTAACCAGCCCTTTCGGTTGCAGCAGGTCATCCAGCGAGCCGATCCCCGTCGACAGTCCACGCGTTGCGTCTGAGTCGCTCCAGCGCGCTTCCACCTCGTCCACCCAGTCGCCCATCACTTCCGAAAACTCACGAAGCCCCCGGCGGTTACCGGTTTTCGCGTAGTCAGCGATATCGGTGAACAGGGTCTGAATAGCGTCAAACTTCTGGCTGGTGGTCATCCCGTTGCGGGAGAACAGCAACTCAGTGGCGCTGGTCAGCTTGTCTATGCCGTATCGCTCCATGGCTTTCTCGCGCACCAGCATGGCGTAGTGAACGATGTTCGCCGCGCTGGGGGTGTTTTTGGATATCTCAGCCATGTAAGCGAAGCCACCAGCCTGCTCGCCAAGCCCTTTCGACTCCAGCGACTCAATCAGGGTGATCAGGTCGATAGGCTTCTGGTTGGCTACCAGCTCCCGCATCTCGGCGAAAATCACCTGGTGGGGGCGGATGTAGAACGATTCTGGTTTGAGCATCGACATAGCGGTCTGGCAGCGATCGCTACCGCTATCCAGCATCATGCCGCCCAGCACGCTTTGTTCGGCTTCGATGTTCTGCGGGATCATGTTCATGTCTGTCATAGCGCATTCTCCCTGGTTTTCAGCAGGGTGTCAGAACGCAGCAGATAATCGAAACTGGCGCGCCAGCCTCTGTCGTTCTCACCGAAGTAAAATTTTGGTGCTCGCTCAGCGAACGCGGCGAAGTAATTCTCCACAGCCTCGACGGTTGGCTCTTTCAGCTCGGTCAGCAGGCGTTTGATAGCACGGCGACGTTTGTCGTTTAGTGCCTCTGCCTGGGGAAGGCGGTCTCCCAGGGTGGTGTTGTATGCAGACAGCACCGCCTGGTAGTCGATAGGGGTTTTCTTTGAGACAGTTTTTTCTTCCTGCCCGACACACTCCCCCTCTGGGGGTTGGGGGGTATTAGTATTTATTGTATTTATATGTCTTTGGTGTTCCCCTAAATTGAGGGATTCTTCTTCCCCTGTTTTGAGGGATTTTCCCTCATTTTGAGGTATACCCTGAATTGAGGGATTATCCCCTAAATTGAGGGATTCTTCTTCCTCGTCATTTATCCCCTGCTTTGAGGGATTTTCTGTATCGCAGCTTTCACCTGCTGGTAATAACCATTCGGCGGTGTTTTTGTTCGGTCCAATGCTACGTCCAACCTGGGTAAGCAGGTTCATTCCGACGAGCTGGACTCGCGCTTCGCTGACGCGCTTCTCTGGCAAGCGTGCTATCTGAGCTATCTGAGAATTGGCGATTCTGTCCATGGGCTTATTCCACCCGTAGGTAAGGCGTAGAACAGCGAGCAGGACTTTGAATTGTCGCTTCGTCAGGTCAGCGCCTGCGTATTCTTCCAGAAGCATATTTGCCAGGCGCGTATAACCATCATCAAGATCTGCCACCCGACGCTCCACGACCGTAATAGCCGGTCTGATTGGTATGACTGTTGCGAGATTATCCACGGCTTTCCTCCTTGCGCTTCAACTCCTCCAGGATGGCGCGCATCTTCTCGGCCACTACCGGATTAATCGAACGCACGAAGCGGTCGCGGGTATTGTTTTTATGTACAGCGGTCTGGTAATAGCGGTTGTTTTTTGCCATTATTCCTCCTGCAATTGGTCGAACATTTGCACCTGAGAGCCGCCTGTGTTCGCGCACAGCGGCTTTCGCCTTTTCAGAACAGCCCCGGCTGGGCGTTCCGTTTAACTTTTCGCTTCTCAAAGCGGTCAGCGGGTAACTGCTGCTTCTCCGCCCACAGCTTTGCGTGCCGTAAAACATCATCAAAAATCTTCCCCTTTCTGCTTGCCTGGCTCATGCGCTTGTACATGTCGATAGCCTGGAATGCCCCCCCCTGAGCCACACCCAGAGAGAAACCGAGCTTCAGCAGTTCTTCACGCACATGCTTTTCGATGAATTCGATATGGTTCATGGCTTAATCCCACCCCAGCGGCCCCGGCCTTGCCCGTTCGGCTTTCAGCCCGATATCAGCGAGTGTTTCGACTGAGGCCAGATATTCACGCGACACCAGCACCGCTTCCGGTGGCGCTGCCTGAATACCCAGGAAGGCCAGCTCTTTCGCCATGGTGCTGAAATGCCCCTCAGCTTTGCGCCTGCTGGCTGTCGACTCGCTAATGCCCATATGTTCGGCGTATGCCTTCTGCCCCACCGATGCAAGACGGTTGAGCAGGACGCTTTCTATCTCAACCGGATTGATAACTGGCGGGTCTAACTTTCGTGCGATTGCGTTCTCCATTGGTGATAATCCCCTTGTAAAAACATATGCCGCTGATTAAGCGGCGGCATCGGGTGCTTTTTCCCGGTCTGGGTTTGCTGCTTGACGCAACCATTCAGAGGTGAACTTCCCACCAGATGCGTCAGCAAGGATCTGTGAATAATTGGTTTTCTCTGTGTATTCAGTGCGCGGTAAGGCTGCGTTCTTAACCCACTTATGAATAGCCACATTCGACAGTCCGCATAGGCGAGCTGCTGCTGTTTGGCCGCCTACAGCTTCAATAGCGAATTGCATTGGATTCATAGCGTTTTCCATTAACCAAATTAACTACGAGTTAAGATTAATTCTTAACTGACAGTTATGTCAACTCTATTCGATAATTAACGCATGGTTAAAAAAGATGATTTAAAAGAAGAGTTCTCCAAACGACTACACACTGCGTGTCTTGATGCTGGTGTGGGTGGGCGTGGGCTCGCAGGCAGGATTCGTAGCGCATTAAAAGCTCAAGGCATTGATGTTTCTGAGCCTGGAATCTGGAAATGGCTTAACGGCGCAGCAATCCCAGACATGACAAACATCATGGCTCTAAGTAAATGGCTTGGGGTTTCTCCAGAGTGGCTTGAGTATGGGCGAGGCGAAAAACTCGCTGAAAAACGATTGTCTGATGATGCTCTCCCCCCTGTAAGTGAGTGGGGTACAGTCGAGTCTTGGGATAGAAATACCCCTCTACCAGAAGATGAGGTTGAAGTGCCGTTCTTGAAGGATATCGAATTTGCCTGCGGGGATGGGCGCGTCACTGATGAAGATTACAACGGCTTCAAGTTGCGTTTTTCCAAAGCAACTTTACGGCGCGTAGGTGCCAGCACTGACGGTTCTGGTGTCCTGTGTTTCCCGGCTTCCGGTGATAGCATGGAACCAGTTATTCCTGATGGTGCAACCGTTGCAGTTGACACAGGAAATAAAAGAATCGTTGACGGTGAACTGTACGCCATCAACCAAGGCGATTTAAAGCGAATCAAACAGCTTTACCGCAAGCCTGGCGGAAAGGTGTTAATCCGCAGCATTAATCGTGAATACGACGACGAAGAGGCAAACGAAAGCGACGTCGAAATCATCGGGTTTGTGTTCTGGTACTCTGTTTTACGTTACCGTAGATAGACATAATCCGGCCACTGAGCCGGATTTTTTTACACCCCTTTTCTAACGATCTCCGCAGCATCTCGATTAACCCCCTTCCCGATCACGTTTCCTGTTTCACGCCTTACCCGTTCCAGCTCTTCGACAAGGTTATCTCTATTGATTGGCACACCAAAGGCAATAAGATTAACCACAGCCATCCCGATCGCCCCAGAAATCAAGCCCACACGCTCTTCATTAAAGTCCATAAGCACCTCAATAGCTGTTTTTTTCATCATATCACTCCACGATTAAAAACTAAATTGACCTATTTTTCAGTTGGTTATTAACCAAAATAAAAATAATTAACCATCGGTTATTGACCAAAAATAACCACTGGTTAATAATCATCTCATCCAAACAACGCATTCAAACGCGAATGCCCGGGTAAAAGTTCTGGCAGCCGGGAAGACGGCAAGGGGATGAGATGGCTAATTACGGCACAACAACATTACCAAGAACCAGCGTTATACCAGGGATGCTGGTCAGGTATCAGGGGCGCACATACCGTGCATCTGCAAACGTGGGTAAAGGGTTGTATCTGTTCACCCTGTTTGAGCGCCTGCGTACCACCAGCGAAGAGATAGAGGTTTATCTCAACCAGCACGGAAAACCTGCCACCCATTAGCAGGGGATCGGAAAACCGGATTTAACCAAATGGTCGGCTACTAAAGCGACAGGATTGTTACACGCAAAATTTAAGGACCAGCAATGTTCGACTTAATTAAGCACCTCGTTAAAAACTATATTCAGCACACTGTTTCCGATAACGGGAATATTACCGTCACCCACAATCTGGATCTGGAAGATGTTAGCAGCGTCGACGCCTTGCCGGACAATCTGACCGTGGGCGGCTGGCTCGACCTGGAAGGCTCCAGCATCACCGCGCTGCCGGACAATCTGACCGTGGGCGGCTCGCTCGACCTGGAAG
>NZ_JACASJ010000038.1:33120-41685 GCF_013391025.1 Enterobacter sp. SECR19-1250
GCACCAGCATCACCGCGCTGCCGGACAATCTGACCGTGGGCGGCTCGCTCGACCTGCGCCCTGAGAAGATCACGAACGTTTCTTACCGTGAAAACTGCGGTTACTCCAGCCGTACCATCTTCGCTATGTGGACCGGCAAAGAGTTTCGGATCGCCGCTGGTTGCTTCTTCGGTTCCATCGAGCAGTTCGAACAGGCAGTAGACGACAAGTATGACGGCAATGCAGCCGAAGCATACAAAAAGGCCGGGCGTGATTGTGTGGCAGAACTGACAGAAAAGCTCAATCCGAAAGACTGAATTGATTCCGGCAGCCTCCACGGTGCCGGGCTTCCAGAACAGGAGAAAAAGCGATGCGCTCCGAAAACCAACAGCAAGCCATGAACCTTATCGCGCTGCTGTGCCTGATGTACCACTTATCGCCAGCTGACCTTGAGGCCATCGCCCACCAGCTCGCGCACTTCGATGCAGTTTGTGATTACAGAACACAGGGGGTTGAGCATGCCCAAAGTTCTTACTGATTTACAACGGCGCATCCTGGAGCGTTGCACAGTTTCCGCTTCCTGGTGCCTTGAATGGCAAGGCGCTGTTGATGGTTGTGGTTATGGACAGATCCGAGACCGTGGGGCGTTACGTAAGACACATCGCATCATGGCAAATGCACCGGATGGAATACATGCACTGCACTCATGCGACAACCCTAAATGCTGTAACCCCAGTCATTTGTCGCTGGGAACTCATACCGACAACATGATTGATAAATCGAAGAAAAGACGAGTCGCTAATGGGTCAGGCACTCAAAAGCTTAGCGAAGAAGATGTACGCAATATCCGCATAAGCAGCGACACGCATGAAAAACTGGCTCAGATGTATGGAGTCGCAAGAACAACCATCACCAATATCAAATGTGGGAACCGTTACGGGTGGGTAAAAGATGAATAACAGTAACTTATTGAGAGTGATCGACACCGAAACGACTGGGCTGGAAGGCGGCCCGGAAACCGTGGTGGAAATCGCCAGCGTCGATATTGTCGACGGGGTGATCTGCAACCCAATGAGCGACCTCGTTAAGCCAGGCGTGGCGATCGGTTTTGAGGCCATGGCTATTCACCATATCACCGAAGACATGGTGGAAGGCGCGCCGCTGCTCAGTGAAGTAATTGGCCGCTATCTGGGGGCTGATGCCTACGTCTCCCACAACGCGAAGTTTGACAAATCCAAACTGCCGCAGATTGATGCGCCGTGGATCTGCACCGCCAAGCTGGCGCGTTCGCTCTTGCCAGAGCACAAGAGCCACAGCAACCAGTACCTGCGTTACAGCCTCGGGCTGAAACCGGAAGTACCTGAAGGGCTTTACGCTCACCGAGCGCTGTATGACTGCTACGTCACCGCCGAATTGCTGCTCTATATGGGCCGCCTGGCGAAATGGACGATGGGCGAAATGCGCGCCATCTCCAATAACCCTTCCCTGCTGCATGAGCTCCGCTTCGGTAAGCATAAAGGCGTCCCGTTCGCAGAGCTGGCAAAAACAGAACCGGGTTACCTGCGCTGGCTCGTTGCCAACAGCGACGACGAAGACGTGCTGTTTACGGCTGAACACTGGCTGAACGGGGGTAAATGATGGGTACTCCAGTGCTGATCCTCGGTGACTCTGGCGCAGGCAAGTCCTACAGCCTGCGCAACTTCAATCCGGACGATGTGATGCTGCTCCAGTGCATCCCCAAAATGCTGCCGTTCAAGTCTGCGGGCTGGAAACTTCACGGCAAGCTGCTGCCAGACGGAAGCAAACAGCGCGGTAACGTTCTGCGCTCGGATAACTGGGAAACGGTGCTGGACACCATCTATCGCATGGTGCAGTCGAAAACGCGCCGCGTACTGATCATCGACGATTTCCAGGTGGTCATGCAGCACGAAAACATGAACCGCGCGTACCAGACCGGTTACGCCAAGTTCACCGAAATGGCAGATCACATCTGGCGAATCATCATGGCGGCCACCGAGCTGCCGGACGACTTCCGCGTTTATTTCCTGGCTCACACCGAAGAGACCGAGGGAAAGATCCGCATGAAGACCACCGGGAAGATGCTCAACGAAAAGCTGACGCCAGAGGGATATTTCTCCATCGTGCTGCGCGCCATCAAGAAGGACGGCAAACACGTTTTTCTCATCAAAGGCGATGACAACGACACCGCCAAAGCACCGCCCGACCTGTTCCCGGACCAGACGGAAATGGACAACGACCTCCACGCCGTAGACGTGGCTATCACCGAATTTATGACCGAATTGTAACTTTGAGGATTTAACGATGAACCAACCAATGACTTTTATGTGGAACAACGAAACGGCTGAGATGGCGAAGAAAGCTGGCGCAACAGGCGGGATCAGCGAAACCGGCGCTTACGAGGGCGAAATCGTTTCTGCGGTGTACACCTTCGGGAAAGATGGCAGCCAATCCCAGGCGCTCGAACTCAGCCTGGACTCGAACGGGGCAAAAGCAAATTACTTGCGCATTAACTTCCTCGGCAAAGACGGCCAGCAGACTTTCGGCATGGGGCTGGTATCAGCGCTGATGTGGGTCGCCCAGGTCAAACAGGCGCAACCGCAACAGGTACAGGGTCAAAACGGCATCGAATGGCACTGCCCGGCACTGGTTGGCAAAAAGGTGGGCCTGTTCCTCCAGAAGGTGCTGTACACCAAAAACGACGGCGGTGATGGCTACAAGTTCGAAGTACGCCACGTTTTCCAGCCGGGAACGCGTAAGACCTACGCCGAGCACGCTGAAAATGCCCCGGCAGAAGCGATCGCCGCGCTTGAACTGTCGATGAAGGATAAGGACGAACGTATTCACGGCGGCGCGCAGTTCTCTGGCCCGCGCAATACCCAACATGGCGGTAACCCTTATGCAAATCAGACTGGTGGTGCACCACAGTCTCGCTTGCAGCAGAACAGCGGTCAGCCACCGGTCGACTTTGACGACGATATCCCATTTGCGCCGATCGGTCTTCCGTTCCCTTCTCACTCTATCTATGCGCTATGACACACGCACAGGACGAAATCAGGGTTGGCGCGGTGCGCCTTCCCTGGCTCAAAGAGAAAAAAGGGTGGTTGTTACCGTGGGGTGATGTCGTTATCAACCCACTGAAAGCGCAACGACTGGCTGAAGAACTTAACGATAAGCAGGTGGCGGCATGAGTGATTGTGCTGAGATGTCGACTCAAGAGGCAGAAACAGCGCCGCATAGCTGGCAGCGCCCGTTCCTAAAATGGGCTGGCGGTAAATATTCGCTGCTGCCGGAACTGGATCGCCTGATCCCCGCAGGGAAACGCCTTATTGAGCCTTTTGTGGGTGGCGGCTCGGTGTTCCTTAACTCAGACAAGCACGAACGCTTCCTTCTGGCTGACGTCAACGCTGACTTGATTAACCTGTATCAGATGCTGGCGGTGGTCCCCGACTCGGTGATCTATGAGGCAGTGAAGGCATTCAGGCATCTGAATGATGCCGAAAACTACACGGTAATTCGTGAAGCATTCAACGCGCAGCGGCTGGATGCGGTCGAGCGCGCAGCAGCATTCCTTTACCTCAACCGGCACTGCTTCAACGGGCTGATCCGTTACAACCTGGACGGTTTTTTTAACGTCGGCTTTGGGAAATATAAAGCACCATATTTCCCGGAAGAAGAGATCAAGGCATTTAAGCGGAAGGCTCACGCATGCGTATTCATGAATGCAGGCTTCAGGCGCACGCTCGCGCTGGCAGGTGATGGTGACGTCGTTTACTGCGACCCACCTTATGAGCCGCTGCCCGGCACCGCTGGTTTCACTAACTACGCGGCTGGTGGGTTCTCATGGGATAGCCAGGTAGAGCTTGCGGAAAACTGTGTGGCAGCCCACCAGCGGGGGGCGAAAGTGGTGATCAGCAATTCTACCGCTCCGCGCGTAATTGAACTTTACGAACAGCACGGCTTCACGCTGCACCGCGTCAGTGCTCGCCGGGCTATATCCAGCAAAGGCAGCACTCGCGAAACAGCGAGTGATGTCGTAGCCACTTTGGGAGTGAAGTGATGATGAGGCTGATTAATCGCAGTAAGCAATCACCTATCGGTCGCCGCGCTTGTGATGCTGCGCTGGCGGCTCACCACGCAAAATATGGCGATTATGGCAGGCAGAAACACCAGACAAATTACACCGTTGAGGTTGATGGTATGAAGGTCACTGTCGAAGTCGTCAACCGGGCCACCAGCTATGTCGCCACAGCAATGATCGGCATTCGTAAACTTCGAAACCTGCCAGCACAGGCACACTGAATAACAATTACGGCCCCGGCTGGGGCCACTGGAGAACATCGATGGACGAAGAAGTATTTACCAGAGATGAGGCCGCCGCCTTCCTTAAAGTGGATAAAGGCACGATTGCCCAGTGGATAAAGTCCGGTCGCCTGGCTGCTACCCGAAAAAATCCACATAAGAAAAAAAGCCCATACCTGATCTGCAAAACAGACTGTATTGCGGCAGTGAAGAACCCGATCCACAATCAACCCGTGAATGCGGTTGATGTGCAGGAGGATAAAGCATGTCAATCAAACAACGTGCCGGTACGTGGCACTGCGACTTCGTTACGCCTGGTGGAAGTCGAATTAGACGGTCTCTTGGGACAACGGACAAAAGGCAAGCGCAGGAGCTCTATGATCAGCTGAAAGCTGAAGCATGGCGAGTTGATAAGATGGGGGAGTTTAAGCCGCGAACGTTCGATGAAGCATGCGTTCGCTGGCTTAACGAAAAGCAGCACAAGAAAAGCCTGGACGATGACAAAAGCAGGATCGGATTCTGGAGGATGCACTTCAAAGGAATGGACCTGTCAGCAATCACGGAAGACAGGATCTTGTCGGCGGTGAGTTCGATGGTTAATCGCAAACATCGAATGAACTGGGAGGCAAAACGGGACAGCCTGCTGCGAAGAGGTAAGCCGGTTCCTGAATTTAAGGATAAACCAGCGTCGCTGGCGACGAAGGCGACGCACCTTGCTTTCATCCGGGCGCTGTTACGATGTGCGGCCAACGAATGGCGATGGATAGCCAAAGCGCCGAACATCAAATGCCCGGTGCCGAAAAATAAGCGTATTCGCTGGCTAACCAAAGAGGAAGCGGCGAACCTGATCCGGGAACTTCCCGGGCATATGAAGCCAGTTGTTATTTTTGCACTGGCGACGGGGCTGCGCAGGTCGAACATCACCGATCTGGAGTGGTCACAAATTGATATGCAGAGGAAGGTCGCGTGGATTCACCCCGAGGACGCGAAAGCAGGAAGGGCGATTGGGGTCGCCCTGAACGAATCGGCCTGTAAGGTGCTGCGGGAGCAGCTGGGGAAACATAACCGGTGGGTCTTTGTTCACACTGAATCATCCGTTCGCCCGGATGGAACGAGAACAAAGGCGGTGCGCAAAATGCGGTCTGATGCTAACACGGCATGGCGCGCGGCGTTAAGGCGGGCGGGAATAGAAAATTTCCGCTTCCATGACCTGCGGCACACCTGGGCAAGCTGGCTTGTACAGTCCGGCGTGCCACTCAGTGCGCTACAGGAAATGGGCGGGTGGGAAAGTATCGAGATGGTGCAGCGTTATGCACATCTGGCACCGAATCACCTGACGCAGCATGCCATGCAAATCGACTCATTCCTGGCGGGGAATGGCACAAATATGGCACAAGGCGCTTTTGCTGAACTGGTGAATATCGCGTGAACCCGCGTGGTTAGTGGTGCCGATAATAGGAGTCGAACCTACGACCTTCGCATTACGAATGCGCTGCTCTACCAACTGAGCTATATCGGCCCTGAGAGGCCGGTTACGAGCGTAACCACGGGGCAAAAGGTTAGATCTATCCGGGTGATGCGTCAATGCCCTTTTGAATCAAACGGCTATTTTTGCATCACCCGTGATTATTTACGCACGAATCGTATCGTCGCCGATGCCGATCCACTTGTACGTAGTCAACGCTTCCAGGCCCATCGGACCACGCGCGTGCAGTTTTTGCGTGCTGACGGCCACTTCCGCGCCCAGACCAAACTGTCCACCGTCGGTGAAGCGGGTTGATGCGTTCACGTACACGGCAGAAGAATCCACTTCATTAACAAAGCGGTCGGCGTTGCGCAGCGTGCGCGTCAGGATGGCGTCAGAGTGCTGAGTACCATGCTCACGGATGTGCGCGATAGCGTCGTCGAGATCGGCTACGATCTTCACGTTCAGATCCAAAGACAGGAACTCGTCGTCATACTGCTCCGCGTTTACCGGCACCACCGTCGCCGGGCCGTCTTTCAGCAGCGCCAGCGCCTTCTCGTCCGCGTGCAGCGTGACGCCACTCTCGGCCATCTGCTTGCTCAGGGCTGGCAGGAGGGTGTTTGCGATACCCTGATGCACCAGCAGCGTTTCCACCGTATTACAGGTGCTTGGACGCTGGGTTTTGGCATTCACAATAATCTTCAGCGCCGGTGTAATTTCGGCGCTTTCGTCCACTACGATATGGCACACGCCGATACCGCCGGTGATCACCGGGATCGTCGACTGCTCGCGGCACAGCTTGTGCAGGCCCGCGCCACCACGTGGGATTAGCATGTCGATGTATTTGTCCATGCGCAGCATCTCGTTCACCAGCGCACGGTCCGGGCTTTCGATAGCCTGCACGGCACCTGCCGGTAAGCCGCACTCCTGCAGCGCCTGCTGGATGACTTTCACCGTCGCGGCGTTGGTGCGCCAGGTCTCTTTCCCGCCGCGCAGAATAGCGGCATTACCGGTCTTCAGGCACAGGGAAGCGACATCCACCGTCACGTTCGGGCGGGCTTCATAAATCACGCCGATAACGCCGAGCGGCACGCGACGGCGCTCCAGACGTAAACCGCTGTCGAGCAGTCCGCCGTCAATCACCTGCCCGACCGGATCGGCCAGATTACAGACCTGACGGACATCGTCGGCGATGCCTTTCAGGCGTGCCGGGGTCAACGCCAGACGGTCGAGCATCGCTTCGCTCAGGCCATTACGACGCGCTTCCAGCAGATCCTGTTCGTTGGCGAGGAGGATTTCCTGCGACTGCGATTCCAGATAATCAGCGATTTTTTCCAGCACGCGGTTTTTCTCGCGGCTGGAAAGGAGCGCCAGTTTGTAAGAGGCGGCCTTGGCGGCGGCACCCATTTGTTCCAGCATTTTCTGGCTCCTTAACGAATAATCATGTCGTCACGATGCACGGCAACCGGGCCATACTCGTAGCCCAGAATCGCGTCGATCTGCTGCGAGTGGTGACCCGCAATACGGCGCAGAGCATCGCTGTTGTAGCGGCTGACGCCGTGGGCGATGTCGCGACCTTCAAGGTTACGGATACGGATCACTTCACCACGGGAGAAGTTACCTGTCACGTTTTTAATTCCTTTAGGAAGCAATGAACTCCCTCTTTCCAGAATCGCGGCGGTCGCCCCTTCATCCACGGTCAGTTCACCTGCCGGCGGCGCGCCGAAAATCCAGCGTTTGCGGTTTTCCAGCGGGGATTCCAGGGCGTGGAAGCGCGTGCCGACGGAAATGCCTTCCATCACGTCGCCAATGACGCCAGGACGGCTTCCCGCCGCAATGATGGTGTCGATACCGGCACGGCAGGCCACATCCGCCGCCTGCAGTTTAGTGCCCATGCCGCCCGTTCCCAGGCCAGAGACGCTGTCGCCGGCGATGGCGCGCAGCGCATCGTCAATGCCGTGGACATCGGTAATCAGTTCAGCTTCCGGGTTGGAGCGCGGGTCTGCGGTAAACAGCCCCTGCTGGTCGGTCAGGAGCAAGAGCTTGTCGGCACCGGCCAGGATCGCCGCCAGCGCAGAGAGGTTATCGTTGTCACCCACTTTAATTTCAGCGGTAGCCACGGCGTCGTTTTCGTTAATCACCGGGACGATATTGTTGTCCAGCAGCGCGCGCAGCGTATCGCGGGCGTTCAGGAAGCGTTCTCTGTCTTCCATATCCGCACGCGTCAGCAGCATCTGCCCGACGTGAATGCCATAGATTGAGAACAACTGTTCCCAGAGTTGAATGAGTCGGCTTTGTCCCACGGCGGCCAGCAGCTGTTTAGAGGCGATCGTCGCGGGGAGTTCGGGGTAACCCAGATGTTCACGCCCGGCGGCAATCGCCCCGGAGGTCACAATAACAATACGATGCCCTGCGGCATGCAGCTGAGCGCACTGACGTACAAGCTCAACAATGTGGGCGCGATTTAGGCGGCGCGATCCGCCTGTTAAAACACTGGTGCCGAGTTTTACCACCAGCGTCTGGCTGTCACTCATGATTCTCTGCCGTTCAACGATAAGGGAAAGTGATGTCGAACGAACGTTTTAACAGGTGTCAGGCCCGTTGCCAACTGCCACAGCACATCGCGAAACACTTTGTTGCGCGGGATCAGGAAGCGTAGCGGCGGATTTTGACAATTTTATTACCGAAATAATAAATCACAGTTTTTTAAAATTAATCTTAATTTGTCATAAAAGTTTCATTCCGTAACGGGCTTTGTTGAATAAATCAGATTTCGGGTAAGTCTCCCCCGTAGCGGGTTG